>NZ_CP086239.1:4869585-5183128 GCF_026650985.1 Clostridium estertheticum | reverse complement strand
TCAACTACTTCTTTATAATAAATTTTTATTTAAAATCTATTAAATTGTAATTAACAGTTAGTTTAGTGCGCCACTTCTATGTGACGACAAGGAATATTCTATCATATATATGTAAGGTCACTTTTAACATAAATAGATTCTAATAAGATTAACTCTATATTTCTACATATATGTCTAAATTCTTCAATATACCGCATTAGGATACGCATGGTAAAATGATTTTAATATTTGTAATATTACATCATTAATGGTTTTATCAGATTATATTATAAAAACAAAAACTATCACCACTCAAGTATATAAACTTAAATAATGATAGCTACTAAAATTGCTCTATTTTTTATTTATATACATTTCAATTATTTAAAATATCTATAATATGTTATTCTACAATAGATATTTTATAACTATATTTAAACTCTTCTTCTATAGATAATAAAATTGAGCCCTCTTTCTCTTTAAGTTGACCAGTAAAATCTTCATAATCAGCATGTCCAAACCAAGGTTCTATACATAAAAATGGTGCCCCACCTTTTGGTGACCATATTCCCATATAAGGAAATCCTTTAAATTCTACTGATACAGATTTCTCATGATTTCTTGATCTTATAGTTATTTTATCTGATTTTAAATCATCAAATACTAAAGCATCATCTTTAAATAACTCTTTTGATAAAATCATGATATCAGTATCATTTAAAGCCTCTTTTCTCTTATGTGAAAAATACCCCTCTTTAGTTATTTCCATTCTATCGCTTGTTTCTTTCTCATTAAATTCAAGATAATAGTCTTCTATTTTTTCATTTTTTTCAATAGGACACATAAATGCAGGATGTGCACCTATTGAAAATGACATATCCTTATTATCTAAATTTATAACAGTGTACGTTACCTTAACTGTATTTGCTTCAATTGTATAGTTAATATGTAATGAAAATTTATATGGATATCTTTTCATAGTATCTTCAGAATAGTTTAGTTCAAAAGTAATTGAATTATTCGTTTGTGCTATAAATTTAAAATTTGATATCCTACCCAATCCATGAGATGGCAATTCATATATATTTTCATCAATCCTATATTTTGAACCTACTAGATTTCCGACAATTGGAAACAAAATTGGTGAATGATACTTCCAATATTTCGGGTCTCCATTCCAAAGGTACTGCGTTCCTTCTTTTTTCCCAGTTATAGAATGTAGTTCTGCTCCCTGAGTACTAACTGTTATTTTAATTGTTGAATTTTCTAAAAAATAAATCATCAAATACCCCTTCCCATATATACTTTTATTTAATAGATGTCATTCTCTAATAATTATATCTTATTCATGTACATGTTGCTAATATTATAAATCAATTAGTGTTAAATCATATTAATAAAAAAAGATTTTAAAAGAATCAAAAAACACTAACATAAAATTATTATGTTAGTATTTTTGCTTTCACACAATTTTTACCGGAGTTCCTACGGGTACTAAATTATAAATTTCAATTATATTCTTGTTATAAGTTCTTATACATCCATTAGAAACAGACTTACCAATAGAACTTGGGTTATTAGTACCGTGAATTCCATAGTCTCCACCAGGAACATTTAGCCCAAGCCATTTTGCACCAAATGGGCCTCCTGGATTGGAGGCCTTATTTATAATTTTAAAATCTCCCTTAGGTGTAGGTGTAGTAATTTTACCTGTTGCTATAGGATATGTCTTAAATAACTTTCCTTCCTTAAATAAATTTAGCTTTTTAGCATCAACATTAACTATAATGTTATAGCTAATAGCACGATAAAGACTTTGTTCATCATAATTATAATAGCGTATAAACATATTTCCTCCAACTATATAGTAATCTTTTTATAATATGTTGAAAAATATAAATTGTACCAAAACTATAGATTATACTAATTTATTATGCTTAATAGATATAACAGTGATTATTAACATCACTAAAGATAGTCTACATAACGCTATTCTTTATTTATAAACTTTATATTCTTCCCATATATTCTCTAGAGTAGAAAACGTACTTGAAATTTTTTCTTTTTCTCTTAATCCAACAGCTATGATTAACGCATTTATTACACTAAATGGCGCTACTAAGGAATCAACAAAGGAAGTCATATTACTTTGTGCTATTAGAGTATAGTTAGCCTTCTCCGCTAATGGAGATAATAAACTATCTGTAATTACTATAATATTGGCATTTTTGCTTTTAGCAAAGTCTAAAGCCTCAATTGTCCTCATCGTATATCTAGGAAACCCTATACCAATCACTATGTCTTGTTCATCAACATTAAGCAACTGCTCAAATATGTCACTAACACCATATGCAACTACCTTAACATTATCTAAAATAAAATTTAAATAAAAGCCTAAGAATTCAGCTAATGAAGATGAGTCCCTTAGCCCAATTATATATATTTTTTTAGCTTTAAATAGTGAATTAACTATCTCATCAAAAGTTTCATAATTTATATTTTCTAAAGTGGTTTTAATGTTTTCCATATCAGCCTTTAATACACTCTTTAGTGCATTTTCTTGGGTCATGTAATCATTAGATAATTCAATTCTTTGCACAGTTGTTAATTTATTTCTAATTAATTGTTGAAGAGATTTTTGTAGTTTAGGATAACCACTAAATCCTAACTCGCTTGCAAATCTTACAACAGTTGATTCACTAACTCCTATACTTTCACCTAATTTATCAGCTGTCATAAACGCTGCTTTATCATAATGTTTTAGAATATATTCGGCTATCAGTTTTTGACCTTTACTTAAACGTGGAAGTTTAAGTTGAATAGTTCTCATCAAATCTTGTTTACTATTTTCCATAATCAGTTCAACCCTTTCTATATCAATTCCAACTAACTAAAATAAAAATATTCAATAGATGATAGCATGGAATTTTTATTTCATTTTATCATCTATTGAACTCGGTTTCAATAAATTATTCATTTTATGTAATCTTTATGTATTTATTGTTATAAATAGCTAAAAACATTAAAACTACTGCTCCTTCATCCTATAGTGTTGTTAAAATAATTTTACTATGCTAAAATTACATTGGCAATAATTTAATAAAAAAAAGAGGTGAGTTACATATGCTACACTCAACTGGTGAAAAACCCGGGAATGGAAAATATGTTTGTAAAATTTGCGGGCAAAAGGTAATATTAGATGATACTACTGATACTTTACCTCCATGTCCTAAATGTAAAAAAACAAACTATAGAAAACTTTAATATAAATAAATAGGGAATCTGAATTATAATATCCACCTTCCCCATTTCATATTCATAGCTTAAAGTTCATACAACGTGACTTATTCTATATTAGTGAATAATAATAATAATAATAATAATAATAATAATATGGGTAGTATAACCTTAAAATTGAATGTATTAGCTACTTGAACAAAGTTATCATTAAAATAAGGCATAATATAAAAAAGCCATACCGAAGTATAACTTTGCTTTATTTTTACTATTAAATTATTTCTAGAGGTTTACCAAGCTCAACATTTTCAACTATACTTGCAAATAGTCTACATTAAGTAGGTAGTTTTATGGTAAACCTCATCAGTTTGATGTTTTTGTTTTCTATTGTAACTTCTTCTTCCTTTTTTAGCAGGTTTAATTCCTATTCCCCGTCCAATTTCTGAAGTTGTAAATTTTCTACAATTTAATTGTAAAACATTCATATCTATTGTCATTGATTTACTTTTTTTTATTTTCATGTTTTTTACCTCCAATAATTTATTTATATACATATCATACTATAAAGATACAGTTAAGTAAATATTAAAAGACTCTTTTAATATTTAACTTAAGAATTTAAAAATAAAAGTCCTGAATTAATCCAAGACTTTTATTTTTTTGTAACTATTCTATTTTATAAGTGTTAAAGCATTTAAAAGACTTAAAAGTCTATTTGCTAAAGTAGTTAACTCTGTGTTCTTTTTTGTATATTGTTCAAATACACTATCTAATCTTTCATTTAATTTTTCAAAGTAAGTTTTTTCTACTGGTACTACCGGCACTATAGGATCAACTATTGGTACTACAGGTACTACAACGACACTGACTGGTACAACTGCTGTAATTGCTGGCTTTACACAAACTTTCTTAGTAGTGACATCTTTTACCGATAACAAAACTGAATCAGCTTCAGTTTTTACTAATGGATCTAATGCTATCTTACTATCTTCAATTCTTTTTAATTCTACCTTAACTGCTTCTGCATTTTTAACAATTGTAGTCTTCAAAACTTTATTAGCATCTTTAACTGTTTCTATTTTATCCATTTTAACTTTTAAAGCTGCTTTATCTTCTACACTAATACCTGGCTTAATTTTATCACATTTATTTGCATTTCCATTTTTAATGTCTTTATGACTCTTATATGTATGATTTTTAACGGATTTTACATCACCTTGCTGAGTTTTTTCATTTTTTAAATCTAATTTTTGTGCTACAGCCATTGGTTTTACGCAATTCGCATCTTTATTTCGTTCACTAGCATAAACCCCAGATGATACACCTATTGATAATGTTAAAGCGAGTACAAATAAACTTAATTTTGCATGTTTCATGTTAATTCCTCCTCATATCATTTTTATGTAGATAACAATTATTAATCATTATCCCATATTTATCAATTCTCTTTTATATACGATATATGTATGATTTATTAGAGGGTTTTTAAATTTTACTTGAAGTTAATTTTATATTTATCTTATAGGTATAATTCCAATGTTCTTAGGGCGTGTAACTAAGCTTTTCAAAAATAGAAGACCCAAACAATGTACTGGGTTATTATCATTTAAGTATACACTGTCTTAAAGCTCTACGGTTTACGATTCTACTAAAATAAACATTCTTACCATTTTAATGATTTAGTAATTTTTAGTAGAGTTTAGTTGCTTTTTAGTTGGTTTTGTTGTATAGTAGTAATAATAAATAAATTATAGGAGGGTTTATATTGTTAGATTTTGATGACTTATGGTTGGTAAGAACCAATCCTGAAAACATTAATAGATTAAAAGAATTTTTAGAAAATGACATAATTGCAATAGGTTGGAGTAATTTAATTGACTTAACAGGTATGCCTAAAAATACTCTTCTTACAGAGCTTGCTAAGAATAATTATTCCTGTTCGAATGTTAAGCTCGGAGTTATCAATCAATTTGTAAACAATATTCAAGTTGGTGACCTATGTATTATCCCTTATGGAGATAAGATATATCTTGCAAAAGTTACAAGTCCATATTATTATGATGCAACTAAAGTAGCTGAGGGTTATCCTCATCAAAGAAGAGTTGAATTTATTAATAAGGACAACCCTATTCGTAGATCTAGCTTACCTGAGGCTGTTAGAAAATCATTAGGCGCGCAAAATTATGTTGCACATCTGAAACATCGTATCGATGAATTTAAGGCGTTTTTATCTGATATGAAAACTACTACCGACAACATTGATTTACATGAAAGCTTGATAAATTTGCTACCATTGGCTATAGAAACTATAAAAAATGCTATGGAAAGTGATGATGTCCAGAAAAGATTTGATGCATCCATTGAAGTGCTTAGATTAATGCAGAAATATGAATAATTCTTTTAAAAAAACAGGAGGGGAGTAATATGACTACACTCACTGGGGAATTTTTTCAAGGAATAATTAAACTGAGTGATAAAGACATAATATATGATCAAATTCTTTCAGAAACAGAAGTTATAAATGATGAAGTGTCTACAAAGAAACATATGTTTAAAAAGCTATCTTTTGCTTTAAATAATTATTACAAGAAAATAATATACGCGAGGAGACAAATATTTTGAAACTTATTTGGAAGAGAATGTGGAAGAAAAAGTCCCTGAAAATGGAACTTAAAGCTGCCAAAAAAACTGATTTAAAAAAGAATCTTACATCAACTGACCTTGCAGCACTTGGAATAGGTGCAGTTCTTGGTACAGGAATTTTTGTATCAACAGGTGTTGGTGCCCATATGGCAGGCCCGGCAGTTGTTTTATCATTTATTGTAGCAGCAATAACAAGTGGACTTTGTGCCCTTACTTATGCAGAACTTGCTACAATGTTTCCAGTAGCGGGTAGTACTTATACATATTCATATATTGCTTTTGGTGAGATTATAGCCTGGATTATAGGATGGGATCTAATGCTTGAATATTTAGTCTCCTCCGCTGCAGTTGCCTCCGGTTGGTCAGGAACCTTTGTAGGGCTGTTAAACTCTGCTGGAATAGATTTACCTAAAGCAATATCTGTTGGACCATCGGCCGGTGGGATTATTGATTTACCAGCCGTTTTCATAGTAGGCCTTGTAACATGGATATTATTCATAGGAATAAAAGAAAGTGCTAAGCTAAATAACGTCATAGTCTTAATTAAAATTGGTGTAATTATTTTATTTATAGTACTTGGTGTATTTCATATTAGTGTTGCTCACTATAAACCATTTTCTCCTTTTGGATGGAAAGGTGTAATGGCAGGTGCTTCAATAATGTTCTTTGCCTATATTGGTTTTGATGCAGTATCGACAGCAGCTGAAGAAACCATAAATCCAAAAAGAGATGTACCTCGTGGACTTGCTATTTGCCTAGGAGTTGTAATTGTGCTTTACGTTACAGTTGCAATTGTTATAACCGGTATGGTTCCATTTAAAGAAATTAGTCAGAATAATGCTATTCCAGATGCATTGAAGCGTTTTGGTATTAACTGGGGAGCTGCTCTAGTTGGAACAGGTGCAGTTATAGGAATGATTTCAACATTACTTGTAATGCTTTATGGACAGATCAGAGTGTTTATGGTTATGTCAAGAGATGGACTACTTCCAAAGGTATTTTCAAAGGTTCACCCAGTTCACAAAACACCTACTCTTTGCACAATAATCACAGGTAGTATAGCTGCTATTATGGCAGGACTTTTGCCCCTAGAGGAGATAATAAAGCTATGTAACATAGGTACATTATTTGCCTTCATTCTTGTATCTATCGGTGTTATAGTACTAAGAAAAACTATGCCAGATGCTGAAAGAAAGTTTAGATGTCCTTGGGTACCTTTTATACCTATCCTAACTATAATTGCTTGCGTTTATTTAATGACAGCATTACCTCTAGAAACATGGATTAGATTTATAATTTGGTTATCACTTGGGCTAGCAATTTACTTTTTATATGGTAGGCATCATAGTATACTCCAACATAGTAAACCAAGACAATATAGTGATGCAAATTCATAATATTAAAATCTACATTTATTAAAAAATAATAAGTATTTAAAATTTGAAGGAGGAAATAATTATGGTATTTTCAAGTTGGTTTAAAAATAGGAAAATAGAAATACAAAAACAAGCAAAAATTAAAACTGCTAAAAAAGTAGCTATTGGAGCAGTAGCAGGAAGTCTTAGTGGATTGTTAGGTGGTTTACTTTTCTCACCAAAATCCGGTAAGGAAAATAGAGAGGATATTGTTAAGTCATCAAAAGATATTACAAACAATATAAAAGATAAAACTACAGAACTTAAAGACACCATTGACAATAAAGTTACAGATGTTAAAAGTAGTGTAACAGAATCTAAAACAAAAATTTCTGAATACTTAAATGCTAAAAAAAGCTCAAAAGATATTGTTGCAGATGACGAAATTTCATCTAAATAATATTATAAAATAGATATTTAAGTAAGAGATTATAAACATAAAAACACCACATTCTTTAAGGAGTGTGGTGTTTTTATATTATCTATTTTGATATTATCTCTATACCATCCTCAGTTACAAGAATTGTATTCTCCCATTGTGCTGAAAGAGCTCCATCAGCTGTATATGCAGTCCATCCATTATCTTCATCAATGAATATTTTACTACTTCCAACATTTATCATTGGTTCAATTGTAAATACCATTCCTGGTGCTAAAATCATATCTGTTCCTTTAGTTCCACAATGAGAAACAAATGGGTCCTCATGAATCTGTAATCCAACTCCGTGTCCTCCAAAATCCCTAACTACTGAGTATCCATTACTCTGTGCATATTCTTGTATCGCTGCTCCTATATCCCCTAAAAAGCCCCAAGGTTTCACTGCTTCTAGTCCCTTATTTAGACACTCCTTTGTAATTTCTACTAACTTCCTAGCTTCATCACTTACTTCTCCAATCATAAACATTCTTGATGCATCTGAATAATATCCATTAAGGATAGTAGTTACATCAACATTTATAATATCACCATTTTTAAGTATTACATCTTTACTTGGTATTCCATGACATACTTCATCATTTATTGATGTACAAAGACTTTTGGGAAATCCCTCATAATTAAGAGTAGCTGGAATTCCACCTCGAGATATTGTATATTCATGAGCTAGTGTATTAATATCTTCTGTAGTCATTCCTGCTTTAATAGTCTCACTAACTAAATCTAAAATACCATTATTTATTTCAGCACTCCTTCTTATTCCCTCAATTTGCTCTTTATTCTTAATAAGCTTTCTTTTGGGAACTGTGCAACATTGTTTCTTCAAAACCTGTAATTTTTTATCAAAATCTAAATGACACTCATTATATTTTAGTCCACTTTTACACCAACATTTATCATCGTTACTTAAAATCATTATACACTCTCCTATATTAATATTTTAACTATGGATATGATTATTAATAAATCTTATCCAATTAATCTATCATCTAATAATTCTACCATGAAAAAGCAATCATATACCGTCCTATCCTCAAAAATAATTCTTAGTTAGTGTGCCATTCTCTTAACTTACTACTCATCACTATTATTATATTGATTAAAATACATGTTATAATATTTGCCTTTTTTATTTATAAGCTCCGTGTGGTTTCCCATCTCTATAATTTGTCCATCATCTATAACCATTATTTTGTTTGCATCTCTTATAGTGCTTAGTCTGTGTGCTATAATAAAACTCGTTTTACCCTTCATTAGTTTGAGCATAGCTTCCTGTATTCTAAGTTCAGTTCTAGTATCAACACTACTAGTGGCTTCATCCAATATTAATATAGATGGATTCGTAAGTATTGCTCTTGCAATAGCCAAAAGTTGTCTTTGTCCTTGGCTAAGATTACTTCCACTCTCTGAAAGTACTGTCTCATACCCACTTGGAAGTCTCCTTATAAATTCATGTGCATTTGCCATTTTAGCTGCATTTTCAATTTCTATATCCGAGGAATTTAGATTGCCATATTTTATGTTTTCTTTGATAGTTCCTGTAAAAAGGTAGGTATCTTGAAGCACTATACCAAAACATCTTCTAAGGCTATCTCTTGTATATTCCCTTATGTCAACGCCATCAATATATATTACTCCACTCGTTACATCATAAAATCTTGTAAGCAAATTTACAATTGTAGTCTTACCTGCCCCTGTTGGACCCACAAGCGCTATGCTCTCACCAGGACGTGCTTCAAAACTAATTTCTTTAAGAATGTTCACATCTTTTCTATACCCGAAATACACATTACTAAATTTAACATGTCCCTTGGATTTATTAAGCTCCTTTGGCTCTTTTACATCTTCTGTTTCTTCCGCCGTATCTAGTATTTCAAATACTCTTTCAGCTCCAGCAACGGCAGATTGGAGTGTATTAAATATGTTTGCCAAGTTATTAAGTGGACGTACAAATTGCCTTGAATAACTTAAAAAGCTGGCAATTACACCTACTGTAATTATGCCATCTACTGCTAGAACTCCACCCACTCCAGCTACTGCCGCAAATCCAATATTGTTTATAACATTCATAATTGGCATTAGGAATCCAGAATATATTTGAGCTTTTAATCCAACCTTGCACAATCTTTGATTTATTTCATCAAATTCTTTCACTGTTTTATCTTCATGGTTAAAAGCTTTTACTATATAAACTCCAGATATAGTTTCTTCAATTTGTCCATTTAATTTTCCAAGTTCCATTTGTTGAGATTTAAAAAGCTTTCCTGTCTTTTTAGTAATGGAGCGAGTTAACAGAAATACTAAAGGTACTGTAATTAAACTTGCTAGGGTTAATATAGGGCTTAAAATTATCATCATAATAAATGACCCGAGTATTGTTATAACGCCTGACATTAATACAATCGCAGATTGAGAAATAGTAGAACTAACATTATCAATATCATTTGACAGTCTACTCATAATATCTCCATGACTATTTGAATCAAAGAAAGCCATTGGGAGCTTTTGGAGTTTTAAAAATAAGTTATTTCTCATGGTTTTAACTATTCTTTGACTAGAACTTGCCATGGCAAATCCCTGAAATAAACTTATAGCCGCATCTGCCAGATATGATACTAATAATACAATTACTATTATACTTAGTAGATTAAAATCTACTTTTCCATTATTAGATGACATAGCATTTACTGCTTGCCCTATAAGATATGGACCTATTAGTACAATAGCCGAATCTATTATTATAAATATAAATATTATTATTAATGTTTTTCTTTCACTTCCAAAATAACTCCACAGCCTTCTTAAAGTTTTTCTGAAATTTTTAGGTTTTACTACTGGTGCCATATTTCTTCTTCCGCCTCTACCACCATTAAATGGCATAGAAACGCTTTTATTATCATCCTTATATTTATTACCTGGCATCTACATCATCTCCTTTCCAATTTGAGAAAGGAAGATATCATTGTATATTTCACAATTCTTTAAAAGTTCTGAGTGACTTCCAATCGCTTTTATTTCCCCATTGTCTATTACTATTATTTTGTCAGCGCTCATTACAGAAGTTATTCTGTGAGCTATTAAAATGCAAGTTAGATCCTTAGAATATTTTTTCAAGCTATTCCTTATCTTCACTTCTGTATCTGTATCAACCGCACTAGTTGCATCATCAAGTATTAGAATTTCAGCTTTTTTCACTAGCGCTCTTGCTATAGATATCCGTTGCTTTTGTCCTCCAGAAAAATTAACACCACCTTGGCCAATCTTTTCATTATAACCTTCTGGAAGTTTATCAATAAAATCAAAAGCCTCGGCCACTTTTAGTGCTTCCTTAATTTCATCGATGCTTGCATTCTCACTTCCCCATTTCATGTTATCTAATATTGTTCCAGAAAACAGAAGTGCCTTTTGTGGTACTACAGCAATCTTTTCTCTTAATGACTTTATATCTAACTCCTTAATATTTACACCATTAACTTTTATTTTTCCACTTATTACATCATAGAACCTAGGTATTAAATTCACAAGCGTACTTTTGCCTGAACCAGTTGATCCTATTATTCCAACAGTTTCTCCCGAGTGGCAACTAAATGATATGTCCTTTAATATAGGCTCTTTGTCTTTATTATATGAAAAATATACGTGCTTAAAATCAATTTTTCCTCTCTCTTTATAATTATCTATAATTTTCTTTCCATTAACCATACTATTTTTTTCGCAGAACACTTCACTAATACGCTCTGAAGATGCTCTAGCGCGCACAAACATTGTAAAAACATTAGTTACCATCATAAGTGAGAATAATATCTGCGTCATATAATTTGTAAATGCTATTATTTCTCCTACATGCATACTTCCTTTGTTTACATATATTCCACCTATCCAAATCACTAATATAATACCAACGTTTACTATAAGTCCAATGATAGGAGTGAAAACCGATGTTATTTTCATAGCTTTAGTAGAAGACTTCGTAAGCAAGGTATTTTTGTCTTTAAACCTTTCTGTTTCATATTCGAATCTATTAAAAGCTTTAACTACTCTTACTCCTGATAAATACTCCCTCATAACTCCATTAACGCTATCAAGTGATTTCTGAACTTTAATGAAATATGGAAATCCAATTTTCATATTAAAATATATAAGAATAGCTGCAATTGGTACAATAGCAAACAAAATCATAGATAGTTTTAAGTTTAATCTTGTTGCCATTATAATACTTCCGATACCTACAATTGGCGCTTTAACAAATATCCTCATAAGTCCATTAATAAAATTTTGAACCTGAGTTACATCATTTGTAAGCCTTGTAACTAGAGTAGCTCCTTCAAATTTATCAATATTCTCAAAAGAAAATCCTTGAATCTTTTTAAATAAATCAGATCTAAGTTCTGTTCCAAGTTTTTGTGAAACATTACTTGCCATAACATTACGAATACTTGCAAATATTGCTCCAAATCCAGCAATTACAAGCATAATAACTCCCATTTGAATTACATAATTCAAATCTTTATTTGCAACTCCTGTATCCACAATTTTGGACATAATCATTGGTTGCATCAAATCACAGAATGCCTCGAGTATTACAAAAAATACTGCTATGCAAAATCCTATACCATACTTATGAGCATACACTTTTAGATACCCCAAAATAACTTCCCCCTTCTTGCGACATGACTTTAAAAATTTTAATAATTATTGACTATTAAATTAATTCTCCCACTCAGCAATCCGAGACCTGTATAAATTATACAGCATATTATTATAGATTCCCACTGTATTATAAATCATGAATGCATTATTATCACATTAATCAGCTCCGCAGGGGATGATTTAACAGCTCTGCAGGAGATGATTTAACTAAAGCTTAATTAATTGCATTTAGTATAGAGACGTAAAAACCCGCAATATCCATTTCTGAATTTTACGGGTTTTAGAAATACTTCTAATTCACTTTGTTATAAATAAATTTATTTATTAGTTTTATTGTATTTTTCAATGGCACTATTTGCTGTTTTTGCTGCATTATCTAAAGCTTCTTGTGATGTTTGTTTTCCTCCAAGCATAGATTCAATGTTTGTTTCAGTTGCAGCTCTTGCTTCTGGAAACACACCGAGTAATGCTCCTTTTGAATCAGGAGTAGATGCATGTAATTGGTCTATAGCTGTTTGAAATTGTGGGTATTTGACTAAATTATCCTTAACCTCTTTAAGATCATAAGCCTGTTTATTAACAGGAAAATATCCAGTATTTGCATTCCAATACGCTTGCTCCTTAGCTGATACCATGAACTTTAGAAATTCCCACGATGCTTGCTGTTTTGCTTTATCTTTTTTATCCATTATCCAAAGAGACGCCCCGCCTATAGAAACACCACCTTTGTCTATACTATTAACTTTAGGTAAAAATCCTGTCCCTACTTCAAACTTCTTATTCACTCCAGTTAAAACTGAACTTAGAGATGCCGTTGAATCTAAGTACATTGCTGTATTACCAGCCATAAATGCATTCTGAGTATCCTGGGTTTTACGTCCGAAATTTCCTACATCACCTGAATCAACTAACTTTTTCCATTCATTTAACACAGTTAGTCCACCACCATTTTTGTTGTATTCAACTGTTGTTGCAGCTCCGGTTCTTCCGTTACCATTGTTTGCATAATTTTTGCCTTGCTTAATCATAAATTGTTCAAAAAACCAAGCATATATAGGCATTGCATATCCATATTGAGTTACTTTACCTGACGCATCCTTTTTTAAAAGTTTCTTTGCCATAGTTTCAACTTCAGTTAAAGTTTTAGGTGGAGTATTTGGGTCAAGTCCCGCAGCTTTAAATGCAGTTTTATTATAGTAAAGTATTGGTGTTGAAGAATTAAAAGGCATAGAGTTCAATTTTTTATCTACTGTATAATATGCGAGGAGATTTGGCTCAAGGGTAGAGGTATCATATTTTTCCTTATCAATAAAATCTTGAACTGGAACTATCGCCTTACTATCAATCATATATCTTGTTCCTATATCATAACACTGCATAACATCTGGGCCCGAATTACTTAACTGAGAACTTTTCAATTTGTTAAGTGCTGCATCATAATCACCCTGGAATTGAGCAGTAACCGTGATGTTTTTTTGAGAATCATTAAAATCTTTTACCAATTTATTAAGTGAAATTCCTAGGTTCCCCCCCATCCCATGCCAAAATGTTATGTTAACATGTTCTGCTTTAGCACCTGTTACTGTTTTAGAACTTGCTTGCTTAGCCTCGCTACCACACCCACTTAACATTGAAGCCGAAACCATAACTGCAAGCATTGTTGAAACCAGTCTTTTTTTCATTAATAAATCCCCCTTAAAATATATGTTTTTTTATTATTAACCTTTAACTGACCCTGACGTCATTCCATCAATTAGTTGTTTTTGACCAATTATAAATATAAATATAGATGGAATTATGATTATTATAATTCCTGCGAGCATCATACCAAATGATTGTACTTCTGAAGATTGAAGCATAGTCATTCCAATTTGAACTGTCCTCATCTCTGGTTTACTTGTTATAAGCAAAGGCCACATATATTGATTCCAAGTTAATAGGAACATATAAATTCCTAGTGATCCAATTATAGGTTTTGAAATAGGCATAAGGATTTTAGTTAAAAACTGAAGCCCAGTGCACCCATCTATGATTGAAGCTTCTTTAAGTTCTATAGGAACTGTTAAAAAATATTGTCTCATCATGAAAATCCCCATAGCTGATGTTAAATATGGCAATATGAGTCCTGTATATGTATCTAGTAAATTTAATGAACTTATTGTCAAATAGTTAGATATAATAATTGCCTCTCCGGGAACCATTACTGTAGCAATTATTATTATGAATAAAATTTTTTTCCCTTTAAATTCATAAAATGCAAAAGCATAAGCACTAAAACAAGAAGTTATTATTTGCCCAACAGTTACAGCTGTCGATACTACCAAACTGTTAAATATAAACCTAAATATAGGAATCGCTGCAATTACCTCTTTATAGTTACCAAGGAAAAAGCTCTTAGGTAAGAACTTTGGTGGCATAGTATGAATTTGATCTGTCGTCATAAATGTTACTGACAGTGCGTATAAAATTGGAGAAATAATAAGTAATCCGACAGCAAGATTTGTTAAAAGTAAAATTATATTGCTTTTTTTATTTTCCATTAAGAGTAATGCACTCCCTTCTTTTCATAACTAAATTGAAACATTGCTATAACAAACATAAGAATAAATAGTATAATTGACTGCGCAGATGCGGTATCAAACCTACCATTAAAAAATGCTTCTCTATAAATAGAAAATACCAATACATTTGTTGAATTTCCAGGTCCACCATTCGTTAATATATTTACTTGTCCAAATGATTGAAATGCATTCATAATATCCATAAATACCATAAAAAATAATGTAGGTGATATCATTGGAATAATAATTTTAAATAATTTTCTAAAATATCTTGCCCCATCAATAGATGAACTTTCAAGTATTTCCTTTGGAACATTTTTTAGTCCTGCTAAAATAAATATGAAGTTTACTCCTATATTCATCCAAATGGTTACAAACGCAACAGATAAGAGAGCCCAATGTGGGTCTATTAACCACCCACTACTTGTTTTTAAAATATTGTTTAGCATTCCTATACTTGGATGAAAAATTATCCCCCAAATAATTGATGCTGATGCTGATGATACTGCTATTGGAACAGCAAACATTACCTTAGATATGCCAATTCCTTTTACTTTATTATTTGCAAGCAGTGCTAAAAAAAGACCAATAACTACCGATGGAATAGTTGTAATAAAAACAAATTGCATTGTCACAACTAGGCTATTTATAAAATCTGCTGAAGTAAATATCTCTATATAATTTTGAATTCCAATAAATTCCTGGAATTCTCCATGAGCATTTGTTAAACTAAAACTCATATATAAAGTTTTAAAAAATGGATAATAAACAAACAAACCAAATAACAATAAACTTGGAAGTAAAAATGCATATGGTTCTAATTTTCTTTTTAAACCTATCCTAGTCGCTTTTGACTCCAGTTTGATTACTTCTTTTTTCGTTAAAATAATTTCACTCACTATATTCTCCCTTCTAGTTCATATATTAATATTACAATTACTATTGTAGATGCTATATGTTAAGGAAAAAGGTAATTATTGTTAAGGTTAAGTTAAGTGAATCTTTGCAATCTTTAAAATATAAAGAACCCCATTGTTTTAATAAACAACAGAGTTCTTGTATTTAGTTAACCTAGTATTTACTTTTTAATATTTGTTAAAACTTTCTTTAATTTATCCGGATAATTAGTAATTATTCCGCTAACTCCAGCTTCAATTAACTTTTTCATAGATTCTTCACTATTCACTGTAAAAGGATTTACTAAAAGGCCCTCTTTTTTTGCGTCATCAATAATTTCCTTATTAATTGAAATATAATATGGATGCAAAGCATCAGCCCCAGTATATTTACAATATGCTTCTGGATGGTAAAGTCCGGCCATGTATAAAAGGCCTGTTTTTATTTCTTTAGAAATCTCTTTGCAATGTACCATAGAGTAATGATTAAAACTAGATAATATTACTTTGTCTTCATAATTATATTTATAAATCATCTCTATAAGTTTTTCTTCAATGCCTAGATACATAACTTCACCATTTTTTATCTCTAAATTTAATAATATGTTATTTTCTTTAGCTAAAATAATTAACTGCTCAGCAGTAGGTATCGTTTCATTATTATAATTATCATTAAACCAAGAACCTGCATCCAATTTATTTAAATCAACAAATCTAAAATCTTTTACGAGTCCCGTTCCATTTGTGGTTCGGTCTACATTCTCATCATGAATAAGTACAAGTACTCCATCCGAAGTCATCTGAATATCAGTTTCAATACCAGTAGCCCCAAGTTCAATCGCTTTTCTAAAAGAAAGCATTGTGTTTTCAGGAAAATAGCCACTAGCACCCCTATGTGCATAATTAATTACCATATAAATACCTCCCATTATATTCTCACTCTCTTAGCATAATAAACTATTAAAATAAATATTACTATTTTAAATTCACTTATAATTACATTATAAATTAACATTGTTACAAACAGATTAAAACAATGTTAATTAAGTTTCAAGCAATAGGAGTAATAAAACGCCAAACAGATTCATAGATCTTTTTCCACAAACCACGTTTAGAATAAGTTTCAATATCAAATATTGTACAATCTTTGATATCATTTAAAAATGTATCACGACATTTAATTGCAAATTCATTATTATAAACAAATGCATTAATTTCATAATTAAGACTAAAACTTCTAATATCAATATTTGCAGTTCCTACTGTTGAGACGTGATCATCTATAACAAGTGTTTTAGCATGAAGAAAACCTGAATGCAGATATACCTTTACTCCATACTTTAAGAGTTTTGCCACATTTAATAAGGAAACGGCATAAATAGGTTTTTGATCTGGTATACCAGGAAGCATTATTCTAACATCAACACCACCAGCAGCTGCCATCCTTAGCGCATCTAATATAGTTTTATCTGGAATAAAATATGGTGTTTGAATATATAAGTATTTTTTTGCAGTGGTAATCATCTTAACATAACTATCTTTTATAGAATCATTTCTACTACTAGGACCACTTGAGAGTATTTGAACTCCTATATTACCTTCTTCTATAGGGTCATAAAAACTTTTTAATAACTTTTCATCGAACTTTAATTTAGCCCTATTTATCTTTCTAAAGCTTTGATTTTGCAAAAAAATCAAATCAGACCAAAACCTTGTTTGAAATGAAAGTACACTGTAACCAGTCAAACGTATCGTTGTATCCCTCCAAGGTTTATTTATTTTTTTCAAACCAAAATATTCGTCACCCACATTAATTCCACCAGTATGAGCGATTTTACCATCTAAAATAACTATTTTTCTATGTAATCTGTAATTTATAAGCAATAAACTTTTTATGATAGATGGCAAAAATCTGTACACATGCCCACCAGCTTTTTTTAACTCCTTAAAATCACTCATATGAGTATGTAAAGACCCAATCCCATCATATATTAAAGTTACTTTTACTCCCTGTCTTGCCTTTTCTTCTAAAAGAGATATAAATTCTTTACCAATTTTATCTTTTGCTTTAAAAATATAATACATTACTTCAATGCTTTTTGTAGCATTTTTAATGTCTTCAAAAACCATAGAGAATGTTTCCTTAGCATTTAATAGAAGCTCTACTTCATTATTTTGAGTAAAATAACACATTATATTTTTTGAGTTCATGGTAATCAAATCTCTGTATTTTTCAGTTTCTACCTCTCTAAATTGTATTTTATCCGTATCAATATTATGAATATGTTTCTCTAGTACTTTATTGTACTTTTCTTCTATTTCACCCATCCCATACCTTTTTGACATAATACGCATTTTATATTTACTACCTACCAAGAAATAAAAAACAAAACCAACGTAAGGTAAAAAAAAGAATACTAAAAGCCATGCGAATATAACTCTCGTATCACTTCGTTTTATAAAAATAAGTTTCAAAACAGACATTATATTAAATACATATATAAATATTAAAAAAATAGTTGATAAATCCATGTTGTCCCCCGTAAATATTATATTTTAGGTGATTAAGTACAACCTACCCAATCACTATTATACTTCAACTAGTATTATAAATATAAGTTGTATTAAAAAATATTTCAAAAAGAGCCACTTCATCCCAGAAGTGGCTCTTTTATAAAATAAAAATTTAATTTATATATCTGAAATATTACTGAAAAGCATTGTTTCACTCTAATACTAATTCCTTAATAGATTTACCTGGCGGTACAATTGGATATACGCCTTCTTCTTTATCTATTACACAATCTATAAGCATAGGCCTTTTTTCCTTTGTTACTATTTCAAGTACATTTTTTAATTGATCCCTACTTGTAACTCTATATGCTTCAATACCATAAGCCTGTGCAAGTTTTACATAGTTTACCTCATCACCGATATCTGTTTCACTGTATCTTCCGTTGCTAAACATTCTCTGCCACTGTCTTACCATTCCTAAGGTATGATTATTCATAATCAAAGTAATTATAGGGAGTTTATATTTTGATATAGTTTGAAGTTCATTGCAGCTCATTCGAAAACTTCCATCACCGGTTACTAGTAGCACCCTTTTGTCTAAATTACCCATCTGACTTCCAATTGCAGCCCCTAATCCAAACCCCATTGTTCCAAGGCCTCCCGAAGTTATAAATGTTCTAGGATACTTGAATTTCCACATTTGGGCAGTCCACATTTGATGTTGTCCTACATCAGTGGTAACAATTGTATCTTCCTCAAGAGCTCCATTCAGACATTTGAGCACATCAACATGCGTAAAACTATTTTGTTTTATATTTGTATTATTTGTTACCTTGAGATTCTCTATCTCCTCATGCCATGCCTTTCTATCCTTTTGATCCATATTAGAAATTAAATCTTCTAGTATCGTATTCATATCTCCAACTAAAGATAAGTCTATGCTCTTATTTTTATCTATCTCAGTCTCATCAATATCAATCTGAATGATTTTTGCAGTTGGTGCAAATTCATCTGCTTTTCCAATTACTCTATCACTAAATCGTGCACCAATTGTTATAATTAAATCACTCCTTGTCACCGCTAAATTTGTTTCGCGAAATCCATGCATTCCTACCATTCCAAGAGATAATTTATGATCTCTTGGAATAGTACCAAGTCCCATTAATGTATTTGCCACAGGAATATCGCAAAGCAATGCAAACTCACAAAATTTCTTTGAAGCATTAGCTGTTTTAATTCCACCACCAGCATAAATTATAGGTTTCTTTGAATCCTGAATCATTTTAACTGCTTCTTGTATTTTTTCCATTTCTATATTAATAGTAGGCTTTTGGACTTTACCTTCTTTATCTATTTTTTCATATTCCGTTTCACTTAAGAAAATATCCTTTGGGATATCAATAAGCACTGGCCCCGGTCTTCCACTTTTTGCTATTTCAAATGCTTCTCTTATAGTACCTGCTAATTCTTTTTCATCCTTTACAATGCAGCTGTGCTTTGTAATAGATAAAGTAATTCCCATTATATCTATTTCCTGAAAAGAATCACGTCCAAGCAAACTTCTCGCAACCTGCCCTGTAATTACAACTATTGGAATCGAGTCCATATAAGCTGTTGCAATTCCAGTTATAGTATTCGTTGCACCAGGACCTGAAGTTACAAAACATACACCAACCTTTCCAGTGGACCTTGCATACCCATCTGCTGCATGAACTGCCGCTTGTTCATGAGCCGTTCTAATGTGAGTGAAATAATCAAGTTCATCATATAGTGCATCATAGAGTGGAATCACAGCTCCACCTGGATATCCAAATATAATATTTGCCTCTTGCTCCTTTAAACACTTAAGTACTATTTGAGCTCCATTAAGTAACATATTATCACCTTCTTTTTAGTTTTTTAATTAAATCATCACCTTCGGTGCTACGAGCTCACCTTTAACCTCTTCAATTTCATATACATTTATAATTTTTCTAAGCTGCATCATCGCTTGTTCTATCCCTAAATTAGAGTATTCCTCTATTGTTATCCTTAAATCCGAATATCCATCAATTTCAACTTCTGTCATTACTAGTCCTTTTATTTTAAATTCTTTTCTCCTTAAAGTGTTTGTAACTCTTACTAATGCGTCTATACCATGTTCCACCTTTGCACTTATAGTTTTATACATTACAACTCCCCCTTTTACTCGCAAATAAAAAATCTTCCATCACTATAAACATAATTAGTTATGTTTATAGGGACGAAAGATTCGTGGTACCACCCTAGTTCATAATTTACTTTTGTAAATTACCTTATTATTCTTATAGCTCAGGAGTGATTATTACATATCCTTAAAACATCAACTCTCAGCAAACGTTGACTCTCTGTGGTTTTAAATGTGATATCTTTATCTCCTTCATAGCTTTATTTTATTATTTTATTTTTTAATATATTCCTGTAAAATTAAATTGTTAAAGCTAAAATTTATTGTATTTACATTTAGACTTACCTAAGAAAACTTTTTCTTAAAAATAAAAAGTTTTCATCCCTATAAACACATATATATATGTTTATAGGGACGAAAACTTTCGTGGTACCACCCTAGTTCATAATTCAAATCAATGAATTACCTTATTATCAGCTCCAAGAAATCTAATTCAAAATCACTAAATCTCTTTAAAACCTAGCCTTATAACGGTGGCATCCGTCCATGTTTACTTTATTTCAACTAAGAAGCTCTAGAGTGATATATTTATTCCCACTATAACACCAATTCTCAATAATTATTGGCTCTCTGTAGTTATGCTTTGGAATTTTTTTCTCCATCATCGCTTTATACATTTTATTTTAAATCTAATCTTAATACATATAATATTCTAAATTTACACAATTGTCAAACAATTTCGTATATTTTTATAAAATTCTTTTTTTCTTATTATTACCTTTAAAACAAACAGCCAGTTAATATGATTTGATATCACTTCAACTGGTTATTTTGGCGTGTTTATTATTTATTATTTTTAATTGGAAAATAAACTTCAGGTGTTTTATCATTAATAATTTTAAATTCATATCCATTATCTTTATAAAACTTTATTACTCTAGGTAATGCCTTACATGTGTTCTTATGCATATAGTCACAATGCATAAGCAGTATTATAGGATGATCCCTAACTGTAGTTTTAGTTGCTTCTCTATACAATTTGTCAGGAGGAGTATTACAATTAACTCCATCTGACATAACAGCATTCCAGTCATATACTTTAAAATTATACCCATGAAGTTCTTCTAAAAAAGCTTTAGTTAAATGTTTGCTACTACCCGAAGGAAATCTTATTATTGTTGGTTTAACTCCTATAATAGAACTAATTTCATCCTGAGATTTAAGCATCTCAGCTATAAACCCTCTTTTACTTGAATATATTTTCTTATATGTGTGGGTGTAGGTATGCAGACCTATACTATTACCTTGCGTATATATTCTTTTTACCATATCCTCATAACCTTTTATTTGATTTCCTATAAGAAAAAAAGTAGCATTTACACCATTTTCTTTAAGTATATCTAGAACCTTATCTGTCATAACACTTGGTCCATCATCAAATGTTAAATATATTACTTTTTCATCATTTTTACTTAGTGTAGAATAAGCCATTGCTGTTTGGCTCCCTAAGAAACAAGATAAAAGTAAAAAAATTGTAAACATAGTTAAACTTTTTCTCTTCATATTATATCCTCCATAAATATAGTTAATCTTAAATATATATATACATTCCTAAGTTATTGTTACCTAATCTAGGCTAGATTAATCTATATCTAAACATTAAAAATTATTTTTCAAATAACAAAAGAACAGTTCAATACTGTCCTTTTCTCATTTCATTATTTCTAATGTGAGGTATCTACTGCAACTTTGAATCCGGCTTCAGTAACTGGTACAGCTGTATCATAAGATACTGTATTAACCACTTTCTGCTCAGTTGATATTTTTTTGACTTGTGGCACAGTTAAAGTAATAATCTTTCCAGTTGAGTCTAAATCAACTGCTGTAGGCACTACTTTTATTGCAACTCCAGTTCCAATTGTCTGATTTACAACAAAAGCCGAAACTTCTGGTTTTACAACTAAAGGATTATTAAATGTTAATGTTATTGTGCCATTAACAGCTTTTATTTCACCAATTTGAAGATATACCACCCGTGCTGCTATTTTATCATTTTCATTATTTATACGAGATTGTAAATCATCCTTAGTTAATACATCTGTTAGCGACCCAACTGCAACCTGGGCTATTGCTCCCAATGCATTGGCACCAGTTATCTGAGGTTGCGAGTATATTGGTGCTAATTCATATGCTCGTACCGTTTCATTTGCATTTACATTTGAAATAATTTCATTTTTATCTCCAGTAGCAAAGTTAATTTGTTTAGTAGCATTCTTATAAACTACAGCTGGTATGCAGCTACCATCCACCACTAGTCCAGTTATATTATTAATCCAGTTTCCACCAAATTCCTTAACATAAACTACTCTACCTACCTGTATTTCGTTAGTTATTTCTGCAAGATTTACTGGACTATTAGCATAATTCAAGTCAAAAGCTTTACTTCCTATAACAACAGTACCATCTGCCATTGCTGCATAAGCTGACAACGATGTCGCTCCAGCTATTATTAACGCAGCAAATAATGAATTTATAATTTTTTTGTTCATATATTCAACCCCCATTTACTTTATTTAAATTTGATATTATTAAACTTTCCTAAAATCCGCCAACATCGATAGCGCTTTAGTTCTATTTCTCTATACCAAACATATCGATAATATATGGAGCTTTACTGTTTCTGTTTTGGTCTATTTCATAAGAAATAACAGACAATTTATTTGCATCTACAGTTACACTTTCAAAATTTTGTATATTACTGCGTTCTGGTCTGCTTAGATCAACTGCGGCTGCCCCATAAATAGCTGCATGATTTTCATCTGCTTTATCAAATAGTCCATAAAATTTAGGATCATAACCATTTGCATTAGGGTCTGAAACGATTGACTTATTTTTGTAATAAACCTTTGGACCTGCTGTTCCTGGAATTAAATAAACAGGTGCACCAGGATTTTGTTCATAATTAACATTATGACCTTGAAAACTTTCTGTTTTTAAAGTTTCTGTTACTGCTGTACTATCTGCTTTTATCGGCTTACTTCTAGCATAAATATGGTCGTGACCCTGAAGAACTAAATCAACTCCTAATTTTGCAAATATAGGTGCGAGTGTTTTTCTTGCACCGCCAGAACCTGCTAAATCAATATCAGTAGCATGATTTGATGTACTATAAGGTCCTTTATGCATATTCACAATAACCCATTTTGAACCAGCTGCTTTTGCATCAGTAATATCCTTTTTCAACCAAGCAATTTGAGCTGGAGTGAGGTTATTGTTCCCTATTGAAAGCCCATTTTCTGCTGTTTCATTGCAATTAAGCATTACAAAATGTGCATTTGAGTAATTATAAGAATAATAAACACCAGTACTTATGTCAGATCCCGCCGCAGGAGTCAGGTCAAAATGGTCTGTAAAAGAACCTTTATATTCATCGTGATTTCCTGCAATAGGAGCTATGGTTGTATTGAGAAATTTTTGTCCTATATTATTAAATAACCAGTCCCATTCATATTCTACGTTTCCCTTATCAACAAGATCGCCACTGATTTGTATAAACTTTGAATCTGGAACAGTATCAAGAGCTTTTTTAAATGTACTAGCTGCAAGAAGCCCTTCACCATATTCCTTAGCCTGTGGGTCTGCAATATCTATGTACGAAAAAGCTCCACTTATTGAAGCTGTTTGGAATGTACCTGCACTCCAAAGACCTAGTGAAGCATCACCAACACGGTAGAAGTAAGTTGTGTTCGCCTTTAACCCAGTGGCCTCTGCTTTATGCAAATACTCTAGTTTTGAAGTTGTTGTGCCAGTTGGTGTAGCCACATCTGTTTTATTACTTGGAATTGCACAACTTCCTACAATATTAATAGCCTTAGTAAAATTAGGAAGTGGATTATTTGAAGTTTGTTCAACTACTTGCAAATCACTAGCAATTGATTTTCTCGAAGTATACCAAGTAAATCCTTTCTCTGTAGTTGAATCTTTTAAAAATGTTACCATCACCTTAGTAATATTTCCTATTGGAGCCGCTTGATCAACAGTTGCTACTCCATTGATTGCTGCAAAAGCGACCGTATTTACTCCATTACCCAAACCAAAACTAACACCAATTGAAACAAATAGACTTAAAACTTTTTTATCAAAAAATTTCATCCTTACCCCCCTAAATTTTTTCTTTTTTATCTACAATTATAAGAATAACTGTTTAAAGTTAATAACTCATAAATGTTAGGTTAAGTTTATGTAAATAATGGGAGATAGTTTAAATTAAAATACTTTTTTATTAGAAACAAGATAGTGTATAATATCTTGTAAGATTCAAAATAATATATACTTTAAATAAAAATAGGTGGTGTTAATAAATGAAACCTGTATTAATGTTTATAACTGACTGGTGTCCATACTGCAAACAAGCACATTCTATTATTACAGACTTAAAGAATACTAATCCAGAATATGCAAACATTGAAGTTAAAATAATTGATGAAGAACTTCAACCAGAAATAGCTAAACAATACGATTACTATTATGTTCCTACATTTTATGTAGATGGGGTTAAGATACATGAAGGCGTGCCCTCTAAAGATATTATTCGTAAAGTTTTCGACGAAGCTTGCAAGTAAAAGCACTTGCAAATTAGTAAGTAGTTATATGTTATTAGTAGCCAGAGGTTGGTAACGTAGTTACCTATTTCTGTTTGCTAATAGTATTAACAAATATTCTTAAACTATCAATATTTATTTCTCCAAATACTGATTTATCATTTCTTACTGCAGTTCCAAAATGATACGCAGGTGCCTTTGTTTTCTCTATAATATCTTTAATATTTCGAGCATTTAAGCCGCCCCCAACTATCACATTAATATGTTTTGATTTCTCTACCATATTTTTGATAACTGGAATATTTTTAAGTATATTCCCTTTTCCACCTGATGTAAGAACGTTTTTAATTTGGCCATAATTTGCTAAAACCTCTATACCTTTAACCGGGTCTAACAGCTCATCGATAGCCCTATGAAAGGTTACATCAATGCCATCACATGCTTTTAAAAGCTTCTCTAAAGAAGGTGCACATATCTCATTCTTTCTATTCAAAACCCCAAATACTACACCATTTACCTTTAATTCTTTTGCAATTATAATATCTTCTACCATAAGCTCAATTTCCTCATCTGTATATACAAACGATTTTCCGTGTGGTCTTATCATAACATTTACTGGTATCTTAACACTTTGAACTGCTCTTTTTATGAGAGAATAGCTGGGCGTCAAACCTCCTTCGGATAATGCACTAATAAGCTCTATTCTATCAGCCCCACTTTCTTCAATTCTTTTTACATCCTCTATTGTCGCTGCGATAATTTCAATCATTTTTAAGTCTCCTTCGTGAAAATATACTCTATATTATATCTATTTGTTATTTTACCATATATAATATATTCTATATCAATAGTAATATATAATTGAGTTAATATTTCTATAAACGACACTTCATTAAAGGGAGAGATTTTATTGATTACATATATTAATAATAAAGTACATGAATTCAATGACTTAGAAAAAGCATTTTCTGAAGATCCAGATACAAAAGAAGTGTTTTGGCTTAATATTAGTAACCCAACTGCTAATGATTTTAAATTTCTGAAAAACAAATTTAATTTCCACCATCTCACTATTGAAGACTGTATGCATAAAGCTAAAAGGTCTAAAATAAACGATTATAATGATTATCACTTTTTAATCATTTCCACAACAGATAATAATGTTAGCAATGCCTTTTCTTATAACAATATATATATATACATTAGTTTGAATTATATTATAACAATACATTATGGTGAAAATAGATCCATAAAAAAGATTATGAATGACATAAACAATGGACTCGCTATTGTATCTAATGGAAGTGATTTTGTTTTATATAATATACTTGATGATGCAATAGACCAATTGTTTGTTGTAACCGATAAAGTAGAAGAGAAAATCAATATTTTAGAAGAAGAATCCATGAACAACCCTGTTCAAGATACACTTAACAATATTATGAAAATTAAAAAAACTGTAATTAAGCTTAGGCGAGTCGTTTCTCCACTACGAGAGGTTTTAAACACTCTCCTTCGCCATGATGATATTATAACTGAAAAATATAGAGTATATTTCACTGATATATATGACCATGCACTTAGAATATATGATTTAATTGAATCTGACCATGAAATGGTTACATCTTGCCTTGAGCTTTATTCTTCCCAACTATCAAATTCCATGAATAAAGTTATGAAAGTCTTAACAATAATTACTACTATTATGATGCCACTTACAATAATCACAGGGATTTATGGAATGAATTTTCAAGATATGCCCGAGTTACATTACAAATACGGCTATTTTATTACTATATTTATAATGTTTTTCATTTCTTTTTGTGAAATTATATATTTCAATAAGAAAAAATGGTTATAATAGAAAATTGGTACAAGCAATAAAAAATAAATTTATTGTTTGTACCAATTTTACCACTTAACTTCTTTATTAAGATTTTTCTTCTTTTCCACCGTCAATGCAATAACAATTGAAACTACCGTTCCGCCCCAAACTGTTCCACATCCAATTATCATCATTACTATAGCACTTGTTGACATAAATCTCCCTCCAATTATCTATTTATAGAGTCCTCTTCATTTACATCATTATTTGTTAATAAACTTTTCACTTCTTGTGATTTTGAAGTCCATTTTTTTCTATACAGTACAATTGATGCCCCTATCATTATGAGTACCGTTCCCCAACCAAAAACAATACTTGAAACTATTTCAACTTTGCTTTTACTAAATAATTCAGTAATTAAATTGAATATATTTGTTACCACAACCGCTCCAAGTAATAATGGTGTAAAATATTTCAATAAATAATCCCACCATATTCCAACCTTGAAGTCTGAATATGCATTTGCTTCCTGCCTAAGTTTACTAGTTCCATAAAAATAACTAATTAAAATAACTTCTACGAGTCCAAGTCCTGCTATTACAATGTTTCCTACATAAGCATCAACTATATCTAATATATAGTTGAATCCTGCATAACTTGCAAAACATGCACTGCCACAAAAACCAACTATAGAAATAATTGAGACAAGCTTTTCGCGAGAAATATCAAATTTATCTAAAGCTGCAGTTGTAAATGATTCTAGCATTGAAATACTAGATGATAAACCTGCAATAAATAGACAAAAGAAAAATAAGAAACCTAATAACCCTTGGACCACTATATTGGTTGACATTGTTGAAATAGCAATTGGGAATGCCATAAATGCGACACCTGCACCTGTACCAAATGATGTGAATTTTACACCCATACTATTTACTAAATGACCTAATGTTGAGAATACTAAAACCCCTGCAATAAGATCAAAACTTGCATTAGCTAAAACTGTTATAATCGCACTGTTTACGATATCTGCTTTTTCATTTAAATATGAACCATATGCGATCATAACACCTACAGCTAAGGTTGTTGAGAAAAACACTTGAGCATAAGCCGAAACCCAGATACTAGGATTTAATATTTTTGAGAAATCTGGTTTGAAGAGTGCTTCGAGTCCTATTGCTGCACCATCTAAATTTATTGCATTAATCATAAATATAATCATTAAGACCATTAACATAGGTGTAAAAAACATCGACATTTTTTCTATTCCGCCAGAAATCCCTTTTTTAACAATCAGCCAGTTGCAAATCCAGACTACAATAACCGCTATTAAAATATAAATACTAATACCAGCACCCAAATCTAATGCATTTTTCGCACTTCCTGTGACCATGCCCATTATAGGTCCTGGATTTGACAGCCAGTTAATAATACCAAATGCATGTCCTAACGAAAAAAACATAAAGACAACAGCCACAGCAATAATAGTAGAGTAATACGTCATAACAATAATTGGTACCATTACTTGAATCCACCCAATGATTTCTAATTTCTTTTTTAATTTTGCAAATGCCTTTACTGATCCTCCACGGATTTTCCTACCATAAGCGTACTCCATAATCATTAATGGTATAGCGCAAGTTATAAGTGCTATAAAATATGGCAAAAGGAATGCTCCTCCTCCATTTTTATAAGCTTGGAATGGGAATCTCCATAAATTTCCTAAACCAATTGCAGCTCCAGCTGCTGCAAAAATAAATCCTTTCCTGCTTTTCCAATTTTCTCTCACTGAGCACCTCCTCATTCGTAATATAATAATCTTCCTTTATAAGTTAATTCAATCATTCATCCTTTTGAATTAACCTCTCATACTTTTCATTTCTCCTTTGTATATATAGTGTAGCACAAGAGGCTATCTAATATAGAAAATAATTTCTAATATGAGACAGCCCCTAATTATCTATATTAAAATTCACTTTCCTCTACCTTTTCAATAAACTCAACCTCTTCTAATTCATCTAAAGCATCCTGAGTGGCAATATCATCTACAACTTTGGCATAAAGAATTACGCCTTTGTTTATATCTTCATCCCACTCAAAATCAGTCATCACGCTATTAATACCTAAATATTCGCCCATAGTACTTGCACTAATATTCGAGCCCCTATATGTATCAAGACCCTCCTGCGTAATTATAATTTCATAAGTCTTATCATTAACTGACATTTTTTTTGCCTCCTTAAATATATTTTTACATCTTTAATATAATGTTCTACAGAAATCTAAAAATATACCTACAGCTTTTATTGTAAGTAAAAAAGAGCCCATTTCTGAGCTCTTCTTCAAATAATATTTCCTAAGCAATATTTCTAAACCACACTAATTCTAGGTTTTAAGCTCCCATGAACATTTTTATATCATCATCTGCATTACTTATTCCAGCAATTCCAAAATTATCAACCAATACTTTTACTACAGCTGGTGATAAAAATGCTGGAAGTGTTGGTCCTAAATGAATATTTTTAACCCCTAAATGTAATAGTGCAAGTAGTACTATTACTGCTTTTTGCTCGTACCATGCAATATTATAAGAAATAGGAAGTTCGTTTATATCATCTAATTCAAATACTTCTTTTAGTTTAAGTGCTATTACTACTAATGAGTATGAGTCATTACATTGACCTGCATCTAATACTCTTGGGATTCCACCAATATCACCTAAATTCAATTTATTATATTTATATTTTGCACATCCAGCTGTAAGTATAACTGCATCTTTTGGTAACTTCTGGGCAAACTCGGTATAATAATCTCGACTCTTCATTCTTCCATCACAGCCCGCCATTACGAAAAATCTCTTTATTGCTCCAGATTTAACAGCGTCTACGATCTTATCTGCAAGAGCGATTACTTGATTATGAGCAAACCCTCCTACTATTTCACCTTTTTCAATTTCTTTAGGTGCAGAGCATTTTTTAGCTTGCTTAATTATTGCAGAAAAATCTTTTGCTTTTCCATTTATTCCATCTTCTATATGCTTAACTCCCGGAAAACCTGTTACTCCAGTAGTATATATTCTATCTTTATAAGAAGCCTTTGGAGTTACAATACAATTCGTAGTCATAAGTATTGGTCCATTAAAGCTTTCAAATTCCTGGTTCTGTTTCCACCATGCATTTCCGTAATTTCCAACTAAGTGCTTGTATTTTTTAAATGCAGGGTAGTAATTTGCAGGAAGCATTTCACTATGAGTATAAATATCTATTCCAGTTCCTTCAGTTTGTTTAAGTAACTCTTCCATATCTTTTAAATCATGTCCACTAATTAATATACCAGGTTTAGTTTTAACTCCTATATTAACTTTTGTTATTTCAGGGTTTCCGTAACTAGTGGTGTTAGCCTTATCAAGTAACGCCATTGCATCCACACCATATTTACCACATTCTAGTACTAAAGCCACAAGTTCATCAACACTTAAATTATCATTCAAGGTTGAAGCTAACCCCTTTTGAGTGAATGCGTGAAGCCCATCGTCGTTGTATCCAAGATTGTCTGCATGTTTAGCATATGCAGCAATACCCTTAAGTCCGTAAATGAGTAATTCTCTTAAAGATCTTACATCCTCATTTTCCGTTGAAAGTACACCTACTTTACCTGCTTTTTCATCAAATTCTTTTAAATCATTAGAAAACCAAACCGCTGCATCAGGTAAGTTTAATTCCTCTTCCGTTCCAAATCCAAATAGATTAAATATCTTTTTAAGCCAGCTAGCATTTTCGCCTTTATCACTTAACTTAACACCGGCTTTAAGAATCTGATTTTTCATTTCTTCTCTTAAACTTAAACCTTCTCTAATTCTTTTAATAAATATATTTCTATCAAAATTTGCATTTGTTATAGTTGCAAATAAACTCTCCATTATAAAATTATCAACTTTTTTGTTAACTATACCATTCTCTCTAGCACGTACACTGTATATTGATATTCCTTTTGATATATAAATTAGTAAATCCTGAGCCTTTGCGAGGTTCTCAGTCTTACCACAAACTCCCTTTACCGTACATCCGGTGCAATTAGCTGCTTCTTGACATTGATAACAAAACATAGACATATAATTCGACCTCCAACTTTTTCTTTTGCAAACACTATTTGTGCTTGCTTCATGAGGTTATTATACTGCCTTATAACACCGCTGTCGGTAACATATGTTACTAAATTAATTTTTTACTATATGAACTTAACTGTGTTTTTGTTTCCTCCAATTGCCTCTCTACAACACTTGCTTCGTCGATATGATTTACTATAGCATCAGATGTGATTTTTAATATTTTATCAACATCTATTATTTCTTTGCTCATATTTTCAATGTGTTGTTTTTGATTTGTTAAAATATCTATTACACCTTTTACTTCTTGTTCCACTTTCGCTACAGAAAATAGACTACCCTCTATTTTTTCCACAGCATTATCAGAAGCTTGAACTCCCTTAGCAATAACCTCATTAGATTTACCCGAATTATTTAGAACTATCTTTGTTTCATTCTCAATGCTTCCTATTAAGTCTGAAATATCCTTAGTGCTTTGTTTCGTCATTTCAGCCAGTTTTTTTATCTCACCTGCCACTACTGCAAAACCTTTTCCCTGCTCTCCAGCTCTTGCTGCTTCAATTGCTGCATTTAAAGCTAAGAGATTCGTTTGGCTTGCAATGCTGGTTATTAACTTAACAACCTCATTAACTTGGCTAAATTTTCTAGCCAATTCATTTATACTATCAGTAGTAGTCTTATTCTCTTTTTCTAAAGATTTTATTATTGTTACCATTTCTTCAATAGCCACTTTGCCCGCGTAAGATTTCTTAACTGTATCCTCCGTAATCTCAATAAGTTTATCACCTTCTAAGTGTAAGCTATCTGTTAATGCATTAGTATTTTTTGTTAAGTTAGAAATCTCATTCATATGTACTTTTACTTTATCCGCAAGTTCGCCCAAAACATTATGATCACTATCTACAATATGGTGTTGCTTTACAGTTTCCGATAACAACTTACTCATATCCTTAATAAAGCTTGTAGTTTCATTATGAAACTGAACTTCCTTTTGGACTATTTCATCTGAAGGCTCACTAAGTCTACCTTCTATTACAACAGACTCTCTGTTTTTAAATAATTTCATTTCTTTTCCCCCAATTTTATATAATTAAATACTTTTAAAAATTTTTAATACATAAGTTTATTTTTATTTATATAATATCTATTTTCATGATTAATATCCCGTAACTAATCTTCACAATTATATTATCGTATAAACATGATAAAAAGATAGGTTTTTTCACAAAAAATTATTTAATAAACTCATTTTGGAAATCACAGGCCATCATAGGTTTTCCTATTAGATACCCTTGAATATACTGACATCCAAGTTCTTTTAATGTAAGGAATTCCGTTTCTGTTTCAATTCCTTCTGCAATAACTTTAATATCTAAACTATCTGCAACCGCTAATATAGATTTAATTATAGCTATATTTTTAGAGTTATTGTCTAAATTTATTATAAGTGATCTATCTATTTTTATTGTATCAATAGGAAGTTTGCTTAACCAACTAAGAGATGAATAGCCTGTGCCAAAATCATCCATTGAAATTTTTATTCCTTTGGATTTTAACTCAAAAAGGACTTTTATTATTAAATCAATGTCCTCCATAGCCTCATCCTCAGTAATTTCAAGATTTAAATACTTAGGATCTAATGATTGATTACGACATATATTCATTACTAATTGAACGAAATTTGCTTGTATTAATTGTTTATATGAGGTATTTACGGATATACTAAAATACTTTGAGCCTGAATTTTGCCATTTTTTACACTGAGCGCAAGCATTATGCAACATCCAATTATCGATTTCTACCATTTTACCTATTTTCTTTGCTATTGGAATAAATTCTATAGGTTGAATAACTTTATCTCCACATTTCCACCTTATAAGAGATTCTGCACTTAATACTTCCATTAATTTTAAATCTATAATAGGTTGATAGTACGTTATAAATTCATTCCTCTCAATAGCACTTTTTAAGTTTTTTTCCATTTCTAACATGCGCCTATTATTATAATTCATGATGTTGTTATATAGACGATACCCACATCCTCCACTGTTTTTAACTTCATACATAGCTAAGTCAGCATTTCTTATTAAAGTATCCACATCATTTCCGTGCTGTGGAAATAAACTAATACCAACGCTTGCACCAATATATAGTGACTCGTCATTATATATATAAGCGCCACTTAATGTTTTTACAATTTTTTCTGCAATTTCTGTTGCACCTGCTGTTGAAATTAAATTCCTTATAATTACAATGAATTCATCCCCACCGATTCTACTTACTATATCCTTTGATTTTGCGATATTATTCTCCAGTCTCTCTGCCACCTTTGCAAGAACTATATCTCCTACCTGATGACCAAAACTTTCATTTATAGCCTTGAATTTATCTAAAGTTATAAAGAAGACCGCTAAATTTTCATTTTTATTTTTAAGCAAATCTCTAATGTTCTCTAGCAATTTCTTTCTATTTGTAAGCCCTGTAAGAGCATCATAATTTGCAAGTGATACAATGGTTTCATCCGATTTTTTTAGTCTTTGGAACATATCGTTAAATTTAGATCCAAGTTCAGAGATTTCATCGTTTCCTTTTAAGATTATGCTTGGAAATACATCATAATAATTATGTACATTCTCTACTACTTCGTTTATAATTTTAATTTTTCTCACAACAAATACATGTATTAATATAAAAATACTCAAAGAAAATATTATTAAAGCAGCAAACACAATTAAAAAGTAGAAATCCATTGTATTTTGTGCCTTTTTAAAAATATTTCTTTCTGATGTAATCTTCACGAAAAAAGAAGGTTTTGAAAATATATCGTTAATTAAGCCATAACCAATAATAAATTTTTCATTACTTACTTTAACAAATTCATTTTTTCTTATAAAATCATCTCTTTTTATAAAACCGTTGTTTAAAATTAAGCCTTTATCATAATACGCCATTTCTGTTTTAAGTCCAGTATTTCGGTTAAGCGTATCCATTTCCTCTTTATCATAATATTTCGCGAAAATCAAAAAACCAGGGCTATGTCCTAAACCGCCACCTTTTGTAATTCTTTGTGCAGATATTAAAATTGGGTATTTACCATATAACAAAGTTCCTTTAACGTTTTTTATATTATTATTACTTAATAGTTTAGAAATATTTGAGGTTATATTTTTAGCAAAAGCCAACGTAAACATTTCCTTTGTGTCCTCTTTCGTATTTTTTTTATAAACTATGTTCCCCTGATTATCAGTGATGAAAATAAAGTTTATTTTTGCCCCAGCCATAGAAGTTGTATCGTCAAAATTATCTTCTATATACTTATTATTTCTGTTATTCATATAATTATAAGTTTCATCCCATCTTGCATAATCTAAATTTACATCATTTATATTATTCAGATCATTTTGAATATAATTAAGGACAACATTAGTATCCTTAAAAGCTTTATCAATTTCCATATCAGTGAAGCTCTTTAGTAAAAATGATTTTGAAATTAGATAAAGAAAACAAATTAAAATTAAACTTACTAATAATACTATTCTAAATAATTTCGCTGAAAGTTTCATATTTATCACCCATTCCATAGTTATTGCCTATTAACATAGTTTTAATCTTTTCTCCGCACGTCATTACATATTACATGTAATAACTTAAAACCTTTTATAATTGTTATATCGGTTATATAAGACAAAACTTTATGTATTACGCCCACATGTGACTTTAATAACCTCAATATTATTTATTGCGCGGTTTTAATACTTAAAATCATTTAAAATAATTCTAATTACTTGTGGTAATAATAATAAATATATATTATATTTTACTAGGAGATGATAAAATTGAAGGCAAATGAACTTTTAAATTATAAAAACTGGGTTGTGGTTGGGGATGTGTTAAATCCTTCAAAATATGCTTATAAAATATTACTTTCTTTAAAAACAGATGGATTTAATGTGGTCGGTGTAAATCCATCTATTGAAAATGAAGTCTGTTATAACAATCTAAGCGATGTACCCTACAATGTAGAAGTATTAGATTTATGTATTACTCCCTACAAAGGCATTAAAATTCTTAATGAAGCTCACAAGTTAAAAATAAATAAAGTACTCATTCAACCAGGGGCTGGGAGTTCTGAAATACTTGAGTTTTGCAAAACAAATGGAATACAAGCCATAGAAGGATGTGCACTAGTAGAATTATCAAAAAATAAAGTTAATTAGCCAATAAAGGAAGTGATTATTTGGTGAAAAAGTGCCTTTGAAATAAGCACTTTTTCACTAAAGATATTATATGGAAATAAAAAAAATTAAGGGAAATACATTTTGTATTACTACTGGAATGACATACATACCATTTTATAAAATTAGTGAAAAAGAAATAATTATGTTGGATTCTGGATGGGCAAAAGGACAAAGACAAGGAATTGATGAACTACTGGAAAAGAACAGCTTTAAGGTGGTTGCTATAATATGCAGTCATGCTCATGTTGACCATATAGGTAACAATGCTTTCTTTAAAAATAAATTCAATTGTCTAATTGCAATGCCAGCCTATGAAGCTCTTGTTTGTAGTTCAGTTATAAATCTCAAGCTCTATTACAGTAACCAAACATTATCTGATGTTGCATTTCATTTTGGACATATGGTTTGTCAAACAGACATTATGATTTTTGATAATCAAAACTCAGTATATGTATGTGGAGTTGAATTTAAAATTCTTCATACACCAGGGCATAGTCCTTCACACATATGCATAACTACTCCAGATGACGTTGCATATGTTGGGGACGCACTTATAAGTCATGAAGTCATGAATAGCTCTAAAATGCCCTATGCCTATATACTCACAGAGGATTTATTAAGCAAAGCAAAACTTTATGACTTAAAATGCAGCAAATACATAGTGGCACATAAAGGTATATACAACGAAATTACTGGACTTATAACTGATAATATAAATTTCTATAAAAACAGAGCAAAAGCAATATATACTCTCATAGTAGGGGATATGACAATGCAAGATATTCTAAAGACTGTTATTGAAAATTTTAATATTAATATAAGCAATATATATAAATATACCCTAATAGAGCGAATGTTAAGGTCGTACGTTGAATATTTAAATGAAACAGGACTTATAGTTTTAAATATGGATAATGGATTTCTTAAATACTCAAAATCCTGAGAGATAATTTATAGTTTCTCAGGCTTAATCTATTTATAAAAGTTTAATATTAAACAATATTTAGATGCCTATATCTATGATATAATTTAATGTATAATTTACTGTATGATAAATGAGCATAAAAGGTTTGGTGATAAAAATGTATACTTTTGAAATGATATACTGATATTATATGTTTATACAATAAAAACTTAACAGAATATGGAGGAATAATAAAACTTATGAGAAAAAGTATAAAAATAATGATAATCTTACTATTAATAGTCGTTTTGGGAACTAGTGGACTTTATGCATATGTTAATTATAATACAAAAAAATGGACAAGTCTTGTATACCCAGGCGTTAAAATCGGTGAATTAGATATATCTGGAAAAACACTTGCGCAGGCAAAAGATATGGTAACTCAGAAATATCAATCCACTATGTTAAAGAAAAACGTAAATATTAAAACACCTCAGAAGACATATTCGTTAAATTTTGCAAAGATGAATGCAAAATATAATGTTGATGAGGTAGTTAATGAGGCTTTTAATTACGGCAAAAATTTATCGCTGTACGGAAAATATAAATTGATTAGAAAATCTGAAAGCAAGGTAATTACTATGAAATTTACCTATGATTCTAAACCTCTAACAGATCTAATTTCTAATATGAAAAAAGAAATTAATAGCACTCCTAAAAATGCAAGCATTTATATGAATGGTGATGCCTTCATTGTTACACCTGACACAAAAGGATCTACACTTATGGATGATAAACTAAAAAAGGAAATCTTAAGTAAAATAAATGGAGACGTAAACTCTGCGGATATTAGTGTAAGCGCAGATATTAAAACTACTTTAGCAACTGTAACGAAAGAAAAGCTTCAAACTGTTAACACAAAACTTTCAAGTTTTTCTTCTGATTTTAGTACTTCAGCATATGGTAGATCCACTAATATAACCCTTGCAACAAAAAGTATTAACGGAACTATCCTAATGCCTGGAGAAAGTTTTAGTTTCAACGACACTGTAGGTAAAAGAACAGCAGACAAAGGTTATCAGCCAGCACCAGTTGATATTGGTACCAAAGTAAGTTCCGATTATGGTGGCGGAATATGTCAAGTATCTACATCATTATATAATGCCATAATTAGGTCAAACATCAATTCTACTGAGAGGAACCATCATTCCATACCCTCAACTTATATACCACTAGGTATGGATGCAACAGTAGATTGGGGTAATTTAGACTACAAATTTACTAATACCTTAGGATATCCTGTTTTTATTGAGAGTATTGTGAGCAATAAGATACTAACTTTTAATGTTTATTCTAATTCAAGTTTAGCCAATAAGTCTTATACTCTTGTGAATGATATATATGCTGCTGTTCAACCTGGCCCTACTCAGTATATAGATGATGCTACTCTTCCTGTTGGTAGTATTGTTCAAGAACAATTTCCTTTGATTGGATATAAAGTAAGAACATATAAAAATACAATTCAAAATGGTAATGTAATTAATCATGAACTAATTTCAAATGATAGCTATCAGTTAAAAGCTGAGGTAATTAGGGTAGGTATAAAAAAAGTTAAGTGATCACCTATTCTAAAATTATTTGAAAAGGGTTCTGCCGCGCAAGATCAAAATGCATTAGAAAAAGTGAGAATTGATGGCAAAAAACTAGAAAGAACATTTAGATTAAGGAAAGAAATAGAGAAAAAACTTAAACACATATAAATTTGTATGTGTTTATTTTTTTAAAAAGAGGAATTTGGAAATATTTGGAGAATACTTCTTGTATATAATTAGGAGGCGCATACTATGATCTATGATGCATTTAAAATTGCTAAGAATTTAAATATAAGTAAAGTAACTGCATATGCTAAAATGAAACTACCTGAAGTAAAACCTTTTTTAATAACACACAATGGTAAAACCTGTGTAGATGAGAAAGGACTAGATGCAATTAAACAATCTCTAAAATATAATCAAACCGCCGAATCAGAAGTAGCAGCTACTGTAGTTGCATCTAACGTAGTAAATTTATTAAAGGAAGATATGATTGAAATACTTAAAAATGACATTGAATTTATTAAACAACAATTAAATGTAAAAGACGGACAACTCTATGATATTAATAAATTATTAGAAAATACACAGATCCTTTTTAAACAAGAACAAGAGAAAAATAAAATTGTATTATCCCTGCCTCAAACCATTAAAGAACACGATATTCAATTAATTGATACACTAAACCAGTCTCTTGAAAGACAAAGGACTAAAGCATTAGCAGAAGAAGTTCTCCATAGAAAAAAAGGAATCTTCCAAAGAATATTTGATAAATAAAATATATATGACCTTCCTCTAGGATAAGAGTATAATGTATGTATACAGTATGCTTTTTGCAAAAATAATAATAATTTTGTAATCATACTAAATCATTAGGAGGTAAATACATATGTTAAAACAAACAATAAAAGACGATATTATTAAATATATGAAAAGTAGGGATAAGATAAGACTAACTACTTTAAGAACTTTAATGGCTGACGTTAAAACTAAAGAAATGGATTCAAAGAAGGAGATTGAAGAAATAGACCTCGTAAGTATTATTGAAAAAACAATTAAACAATTACATGAAACTCTCGACTATGCAAAACAAGCTAGTAACACAGAAATCATATCTGAATCAGAAATATCTATTGAAATGCTTTCGGTTTATATGCCAAAGCAATTCACTGAAGATGAAGCAAAAGCAATCATCGCTGAGGTTATTGCTGAAAATGGTTTCAAGGGTAAAGGTGACATGGGAAAAGTTATGAAGGCTATTATGCCAAAGCTTAAAGGTAAGTATGATAGTAGAAAGGTAAATCCACTTGTAATTCAGTTACTTTCATAACTAATTTAGGGTAGTAATATTTATATTACTACCCTACTATTATTATGCAGCATCATTTATTCTAGAATATCATTATCTATTAATGCATCATTTGCTTTAATTATATTAAATTATTATTACTACCTAATTCTTTATTCAACTTCTTAAGTACTCTCTTTTCAATTCTAGAAATATATGACCTAGAAATCCCGAGTATTAATGCTATTTCCCTTTGAGTTCGAGGTTTACCATCAAGTAATCCATAACGCATTTGAATTATTACTTTTTCTCTATCCTTCAAAACTACATTTATCTTACTATAAAGCCTTTTAATTTGTATTTTATTCTCTACTATATCAATAATAGAATCTTCCTCACTACGTAATACATCCATAAGGGATACCTCTTTTCCCTCTTTATCCGTGCCAATAGGGTCTTGCAGATACACTTCCCCTTTTATTTTCTTGTTACTCCGAATTAACATGAGTATCTCGTTTTCTATGCACCTTGCAGCATAAGTCGCGAGCCTTATTCCCTTATTCATATTAAAGGAATCAATAGCTTTTATAAGTCCCACCGTTCCAATAGATATGAGATCATCTACATCCTTTCCCGGGTAGGAATATTTTTTTACTATATGTGCAACTAGTCTCAAATTTCGTTCAACTAATGTACCTTTAGCTAATAAATCACCCTCCGCAAACTTCGTTAAATAATATTTTTCCTCTTCCTCGCTTAGTGGTTGAGGAAATGAATTAGTACCAGTTATATAAGCTGTTAAAAATGTAACATTTCCTATCATATCTAATAAACAATTTATGAAAAACACAGATGTTCCTCCTACTAGAGCTTATAGATATAATATGATTAATTATTTGTTTTCATGTTTTTAATATTTAAATTTCGTTCTTTAATAAACTTATCTAAAGTTACTTATACTTGTAATTTCGCGAGCAAATTGTTTTGCAAGCTCTAGATCATCATCATTTGGTCTTCCTTTATGAAGTTTTAAGAATTCTCCCTTACAGTGAAATTCATTCTCATATACAAAAATATTTTTAGCTAATAGTAATTTCTTTATTTCTGGGTAAGCAGATTTTACAACTGCTGTTGTGCTAAATATTGCCACCTTCTTTACTGAACAATCTAATCCAAGTATAAACTTTTTTAATTTGTTATCAACTCCTGCCCAGTACATAGCCCCTCCTAAGAATAGAATGTCTGTATCACCTGTAACACCTTTTTCAATTGTCTCTGCAGCGACTCCTACTTCTTTAGCTATAGCATCTGCAATTTTTTTTGTATTTCCTGATTTAGATAAATATCTTATTTGTATATTCATTATAAAACTCCTTTTTATAATATTATAATTCTTAAAACGAAAAAAACATACTAAAATATTGCAACATACTTAGCTTTCTCTGCCTCATATGCATTTCTTTGAAAAAGTCCAAAATAAGTACTTTAGTTTGTATATTATAAACTTATTCATTTTTTACACTGATTGTATTTATTGCTTAACTTTGGTAATATAGTAAGTAGTCTTGCTTGTACAAGCTTGCCTGTGAAAAAGCAAATAATTATATTAAATTTTCACCACAAAATGTGGTGTTATATTATCAAGGTCTATCCCTTAGATAAAATTGTTGTAATTATATAACTTTTTTAAATAAAAGAAATGAGATGATGTTTACTAATGAAAACTCAAAGAAAAATGTTATTATTATTATCACTAATTGTACTAGTTTTATCATTTACAGCTTGTTCTAAAAAAGTTGCAACTAAAGCAGTACCTGCTACATCGGAAAAACAAACTACAACTGTAGACAGCAAAACAGCAGTGGCTACCACAAAACCCGCTTCCGTAGCCATATCCAATGATTTATATCAATATCAAGTATTAATAAATGGTATTGCATATTCTCTTCCAGCTGCATTTTCTACCTTCGAAAAAAATGGATGGGTAGGTGAAGATTTTCTTAAAAGTACGTTGGCACCAAATAAGTATAAGATAGTATACTTGAAAAAAGGTGAACAAACAATGATGATTAATATAGCAAATTTTGGAACAGATGTATTGCCACTTTCAAAATGTCATGTTGGTGCAATTACAATAGACTCAGAAAATGTAAAAAAGGGAACAACCATCTCCATTGCAAAAGGAATTACAATAGGTTCTACAAATGCTGAAGTAACTGCGGCATTTGGTAAAGCTTCAAGCCAATATAATGGAGATACTCGGATTAAACTAACTTATAAATCAGGTACCTATTCAAATTATGAAATTTCAATTGATACTAAAACTAAGAAAGTATATTCTATTAAGTTAGAAAATTTAGCACCACCTGCAAAAGCAGAAGCTAAATCAACTGATACAAACATTCCTGAAGCTGTTAAAAATTATAAAACGCCTTCAAGTGTAGGTAAAGATTTATTATCCTTCCAAGTTAAGTATGGCGGCAAATTCTATAAATTACCAGTACCTATTACTGAGCTAATAAAAAATGGTTGGGTACTTCAATCAACTAGTTCTAAAGTGATTCCAGCAAAATCCAGTGCCGTAGGCGTTGAATTAAGAAAAGACAATCAGGTGCTAAGAACTCAGATTAAAAACTATAGCGACAAGGGACAACCTCTAAAATACTGTTTTGCAACTTATATTGAATACTACAATAACGGTGCGGTGATTGATCTAGAATTACCAAAAGGAATTTCCCAGAAATCTACTCTAGCTCAAGTTACTGCCGCTTTTGGCAAGCCTACTAAAGTAGATTCAAGCCCAAGCTTCAAATATTATACATACGGAAAAATATTTGAGCAAGTTGTCTTTATGACTAAAGACGGTAAAATCGAAAAAATCGAAGTAAATTATGCACCAAAAGATCTGAATTAATATGAATAACACTAAATACTAAAAACAGCTATATAACGGGGGTAGTTCACACTTTGAACTGCCCCCACTCTTTTTAAATTATCTCTACTATTAATATTTTTATTTCTCCACAGGTAACGTAAATATAAAATTACTCCCCTTATCAACTTCACTTTCACAATAAATTGTTCCATCATGAGCTTCTACAATTCCCTTTGCTATAGAAAGCCCTATACCCGAACTCAAAAACTCTGTATCATAGGCACTTATTTTGACAAACTTTTCAAATATTTTCTCATGGTATTCTCTAGGAATTCCTTTACCGTTGTCTTTAACAAAAACTTTCATTTTTTGGCCATCTATAACTGCACCTATAATTATTTTTCCACCAGAATCAGTGTATTTAATAGCATTAGAAACTAGATTATTTAATACCCAAGTTATTTTCTCTTTATCTACAATTACATTAGGTAAATTACTTTCTATACTATTGTATAAAGTAATTCCGATGTTTTTTGCCTGGGTCTCATAATTTTTAATACAATTACTTGCAATCTCAGCTATAGAATATGCTTTTATATTATATACTGCTTGATCCGACTGTATTTTTGAAAGTTTTAGAAGATCACTAACTAGATCTGTAAGCTTTTCAGTCTCTTCTTTTATAGTATCTAAAAGTTCTTCTTGTTTTTTGTTTATAACTCCTACATTTTTCTCAAGTATTAAGCCTACCCCCATCATAATTGAAGTAAGTGGCGTCTTAAATTCATGAGAAATAGTTGCTATAAAATCTGTACGTACTTTTTCTAGCGCCTTATATTCTGTTATGTTTTTTAAAAGTACCACTATAGCATTAATTTTATTCTCTTTATCATAAACTACAGTTACTATAATATTAAAAAAATAAGTTCTATCATTTACCTTAAGACTAATTATCTTTTCAGTAATAGGAGCCTTATTATCCACAACACAAAAAATATAATCATATAATTCCATATTTCTAATAGTCTCTAAAAAATGACTATTAATTATATTTTGTTCTAATACTCCAAAAATGTTTTCACCAGAATCATTTAGTAATTGAATTTTATAACTAGCATCTAGAACTATTAATGGATCTGTTATACTTTTTACAATTGCAATAGATTTATTTCTCTCAGAAAGTAACTTACCAGTTGTGCTCTGCTCAAATTCATAAAGCCTATTTGTCATATTGTTAAATTCCATTGCAAGCATTCCAATTTCATCCTCATTTATCACAGGTGCTTGTTTATTAATTTCTCCTTGTTTAACTGATTTTATAGTCTCAGTGAGTAGATATATAGGTTTTAAAGACTTATTTGTAAATATAAGTGATATTATTAATCCTATAATTGCAGCTATGGAGGAAATTAATAATATAAAATGCATTGCATTTAATGCATTACTTTTTGCATTGTCTCTTCCTTTAAACATAGCTTTCTCATTAAGTTTTGCTAAAATTCCTAAATCGGCTTTAACCTTAACTACAGAAGGATAAATTTTAGAATTATAAAATTTTATATTATCCTGGCTTGTGTGAGAAGTTTGATATTCGTGAAATTTTGAGAAAGTCTTAACAAACAGAAGATAGTCCTCACTTATTCTATTAGTATTATTAGCTTCACCAACTTCAGTTATATTGGTTTTTGCAACATTAAGCCACTTATAAAATTCTTCATTATTATTATAAATAATATCTATTGTACTTTTATTTTCAAAAGCAATATATCTAAGAATTGTCTTATCCTGGATTTCAATAACCTCAGTCATTTTAGTTGAAGCATCAATACTCTTGTAATTATTTGTTATTAATCCATCTATCTTTCCACCTACCCTGTATATGTTAAAGCTTGAGAGTAGTCCAATCATTACTATAACTAAAACTAAAAACACATTAATAGTTACAATTTTGCTTTTTAATGTTTTAATAAAACACGCCCCCTTAAATTCAATATATCTTGTAATTATATTTTAGTGAACGGGATCTGCAACCACAAGCACATCAATATATTTGGTATCTCTCATTATTGTTCTAACAATTGACCCCCTTAAAATCTCATGAAATCTAGTTCTAGCAGATGGGCCTATAATTATCTGGGTTATATTATTACAAGTTGCGAACTCAATAATAGGTCTTTCACGATGTTTTGATCTTTCCACCTTAAGTTCCACATCAAGCTTCTCACATAATTTCTTTAATTCTTCTAATTTCTTTGACTCTTCTATTCCATGATTATAAGGTTTACTTACAGTTAGCACATAAAATTCTGCTTTTAACATTTTTGCCATTCTATAACCGCGCCTAATTAAGTATTCTGCATTAAAATTAAGATTAACACATACTAATATTTTTTCTTGCGCTCCTATTAATCCAGCTACCTTCTTTTTATTCTTGTATATTACAAGTTTTTCATCCACTTCATTTGCAACTTCTCTTAAAGTAAGTTCTCTTAATGCAGTTAAATTCCCTATTCTAAAAAAGTTATGAAGTGCATCCTCAATTTTATCCTCTGAATAAACTTTTCCGTCCTGTATTCGCCCGCGAAGTGCATCAGGAGATACATCTACAACTTCAATTTCATCTGCAATGTCAATAATTTTATCTGGCAACGTTTCTTTAACCTTAATTCCAGTCATTCTACTAACATGATCATTTAGACTTTCTAAATGCTGAATATTAACTGCGGTCATTACATTTATGCCATTATCTAATATTTCTAGAACATCTTCAAAACGCTTTTTATTTCTAGATGTAGGCACATTAGTATGTGCTAACTCATCTATTATAACAAACTCTGGTTTTCGTGCTATAACTCCATCGATATCAAGTTCTTTTAGATTAATTCCTTTATATTTTATTTCTTTTAAAGGAAGAATCTCTAAATGTCCTATTTGTTCTTCTGTTCCCACTCTTCCATAAGTTTCTATTATACCTATGATAATATCTATATTACTTTTTTTCATATCATTAGCATCATGGAGCATTTGATAACTCTTGCCCACACCTGGAGCTCCACCAATATATATTTTTAATTTCCCTCTGGTTTCTTTTTCATAAGCCTCCATCCACTATCACATCCTAAATATATTTTCATTATCACTGTAATTTCTATATAATCATTATATTATTTTAAAATAGTTCGTAAATGTTATTAAATAATTCTGCTTCATCAAATTTATTTAAGTTCTTATTTACCTCACTTATTAAATGATAAATTTCTTTATTATAAGGATTTATTCCGAGTACTATTTTTAAAGTATTATGAGCCTCCTCAAATTCTCCCTCTTCAAGCAACTTTTTTGATTTTGCTATTAATATCTTTTCTTCTTCTAAATCTTTTGGACTTTCAACAAAACTTTTATCAAGGTTTTCGTTTGAATTAAATATTTCTTCTAAAACAGAAGTAACTCTATCAGGCGAAAATGGTTTTTGAAGGTAAGCTACAGCTCCAAGTTTAGTACAATCAACAGCATTTTTCACTGTAGCAAATGCAGTCATAACAATAACAGGGCAATTAAAACCCATATCGCGAATTATCTTTAAAACCTCAGTTCCACTCATTTCCGGCATTCTTATATCTAAAAATATTATATCAATACTTTGCTTTTCTTCTTTTAATATATCTATAGCTGATTTACCAGCATCCGCAGTAAGAACTTTATAACCTTTTAGTTCAAGACATGTGGTTAATAACATTCTTATATTTTTTGTATCATCTATTACCAAAACCTTTTTCATACTATTCACCTACCTCATTAATTTTATTGTTCATATAAATTTAAGATTGTACTAAAATAATTACACTAATTAAATTTCACCTATAACAATTGGAGTCTTTCCTTTTGAATGTAGTTAAAGCCAGACTGTTTAGTTCTCCAGCCTGACTTCTTAATTACCTTAATATCATCTTTTACATTATATAATAGATTTCTTTCTTTTTAAAGTGTGCCTTTGCTTCTTAATATATTTGCTATATCTAAATTAGCTTTTAATACATTCACCCTTGGTTCTCCAAATATCCCTAGGGTTCTTCCTTCTGTATTTTTCGTTATAATATTATTTAAATCAGTTGTACTAATATTAGTAGCCTTGGCAACAGCTGCTACCTGTATCTTAGCAGACTCTGGACTAATATTAGGATCAAGTCCTGAAGCAGAACTTGTTAGTAAATCAGTAGGTACATCTCCTGCTTTTAAACCAGGATGACTTTTCAAAAAATCATCCATATCTTTTTTTACTCTATCCATTAAAACAGGATTTGATGGGCCAAGATTAGAAGACCCAGAAGTTACACCTGTATATGCAATATTCCCTTTACTATCAGGCTTCAAATCTGCTTTTGTATAGGTATTATAATTAGAATTTGAAACTCTAGAGCGAAAAAATCTTTCATCAGTAAAACTTTGCCCTATAAGCCCTGAGCCAACCTCTTTCCCATTAAGGCTAACCATACTTCCATTAGCCTTGTTGTTGAATAACACTTGACTTATTCCAGTCATAGCTAGAGGATATATTAAACCACATAGAGCAAAGAGTACCACACTTAATAATACTGATTTTTTTAACATATCTTTCATTTCTATCTCTCCTCATATAAAACCTAAGATTAACCTAAGTTTAGAATTCTAAGCAATGGTGTAACTGCTAAATCCAATATTTTAATTCCTACAAAAGGAGCAACAAGTCCACCTAATCCATAAATCAAAAGATTTCTGCGAAGCAGATCTTCTGATTTCATTGGTGTGTATTTAACACCTTTCATTGCAATAGGAATTAATGCTGGGATTATTATAGCATTAAATATTAATGCAGATAGTATGGCACTATGAGGCGTTGATAGTCTCATAACATTAAGTACATTCATTCTTGGTATGCCAGCTGCAAACATAGCAGGAATAATTGCAAAGTATTTTGCTACATCATTTGCTATACTAAAAGTAGTTAATGCACCTCTTGTTATAAGGAGTTGTTTACCAATTTCTACAACCTCTAATATTTTTGTAGGATCTGAATCAAGATCAACCATATTTGCAGCTTCTTTAGCTGCTGTAGTTCCACTATTCATTGCAATTCCTACATCTGCCATCGCTAGTGCTGGTGCATCATTTGTTCCGTCTCCTGTCATAGCAACAAGCTTACCTAAATCCTGTTCTTTTTTAATTACAGCAATTTTATCTTCTGGCTTGCATTCTGCTACAAAATCATCTACACCAGCTTCCCTAGCTATAGTTGCTGCAGTAAGAGGATTATCTCCAGTACACATAATAGTTTTAATACCCATTTCCCGAAGTCTTGCAAACCTTGCTGTAAGACCAGGTTTTACAGTATCTTTTAAATAAATAACACCGAATACTTCATTTCCTACGCAAACGGTAAGTGGTGTACCACCAGCACTAGCAACTCTTATTACAGCAGCTTCTAAATCTGTAGGAGCTTTTCCATTGATTTTCTCCACATATTTAATTATAGAATCTGATGCACCTTTTCGAATTTGAACTCCATTTGATAGGTTCATACCGCTCATTCTTGTCTGCGCCGTAAACTCTACAAATTCAGCATCATTATAATCATCTTCATTAATTGAAACTCCTTGTTTTTTTGCAAGTTCAATTACTGACTTACCTTCTGGAGTTGTATCTTTTATTGATGAAATTAAAGATTGAAATCTAAGATCTTCTAAAGTATGTCTTCCCACAGGTATAAATTCAGCTGCAAGTCTGTTACCATAAGTTATTGTTCCAGTTTTATCAAGAATCATTGTATCTACATCTCCACAAGCCTCGACAGCTTTACCAGACATTGCGATTACGTTAAATCTTGTAACCCTGTCCATTCCGGCTATTCCAATTGCTGAGAGAAGTCCTCCAATAGTTGTAGGAATCAAACACACAAGCAATGCAATAAGCGTAGATACTTGCAACGTAACTTTAGAGTAGTTAGCCATAGGATATAAAGTTACTATAACAATTAAAAATATTATTGTTAAAGCTACAAGTAGCGTACTTAACGCAATTTCATTTGGTGTCTTTTTTCTTGAAGCACCTTCAACAAGTTTAATCATCTTATCTAAAAATGACTCTCCCGGAGTTACTGTTATTTCAACTTTAAGCCAATCACTGACAACCTTTGTTCCTCCTGTTACTGATCCAAAGTCACCACCTGATTCCTTAAGTACAGGAGCCGATTCTCCAGTAATTGCAGATTCATCGACTGATGCAAGCCCCTCAATTACTTCTCCATCATTAGGAATAAAATCACCAGTCTCAACAAGAACTATATCTCCTTTTTTTAATTGGGCAGCACTTACTACTTTAAAATTTCCTTTAGAATCAAGTAACTTTGCCATAGCATCTGTACGAGCTTTCTTCAAACTTTCAGCTTGAGCTTTTCCACGTCCTTCAGCCACTGCTTCAGCAAAATTTGCAAACAGAACTGTAACTAATAATATAAAGGATACCAGTCCATTATAAGCTCTAATATTTTGTCCTTTATCGCCAAATATATATGGGAAAAAGGTCAAAAATAAAGTTACCAAAAAACCAATCTCAACTACAAACATAACAGGATTTTTCATCATGTATTTGGGGTTTAGTTTTATAAAAGCGCCCTTAGTAGCCTCTTTAAGTATATCTCCAGTTATAATTTTTTTCTTACTCATAATATATCTACACCCCTTCCTAATGACCCAGCATTAAATGTTCTGCTATAGGTCCAAGCGCAAGTGCTGGCAAAAATGTCAAAGCACCTATTATTATTACAACACTAATTAAAATCACTACAAATATGCTATTATCTGTTCTAAATGTAGCCATAGTTTCAGGAACAGCATGTTTAGATGCTAAAGAGCCTGCAACAGCGAGTAGTATTATTATTGATAAATATCTTCCAAGGAGCATTACAATACCCGTTGTAGTATTCGCAAACATTGTGTTTCCATTAAAACCTGCAAATGCTGAACCGTTATTGGCCGCCGAGGATGTAAATTGATAAACTGTTTCAGTTAGTCCATGAAAGCCGGGATTTGCTATTGAGCTAAGTCCCATTTTTGTTGAAAGTGCCACAGCCGATGGAAATAATATTATAAGTGGATGCACTAGTATTGCAAGTGCAATCAATTTTATCTCTTTACCTTCTATTTTCTTACCTAAAAATTCAGGTGTCCGTCCAACCATTAACCCTGCAATAAATACTGTAATTATTGCATACATCATCATATTCATAAAACCTACACCCTTACCACCGAAAACAACATTAAGCATCATATTCCATAATGGTACAAGTCCTCCCAGGGGCATTAGTGAATCGTGCATAGTATTTACAGTTCCAGTGGTAAAAGCAGTTGTAATAGTAGTAAATAATGCTGATGCTGCGATGCCAAATCTAACCTCTTTACCCTCCATATTACCCATAACTTGACTTAACCCTACTTTAGCTAAGTTCGGATTTCCAGCTTTTTCTGACATGTATATAATCGGAATCATCATTACAAGTAAGACACCCATTGTAATAAAAATCATCCAACTTTGTTTTTTATTTTTAAGCATTAATCCAAAGGCAATAACTAATGCTCCAGGTAAAACCATCATTGAAAGTAATTCAACTAAATTTGAAAATGGAGTTGGATTTTCAAAAGGATGTGCAGAGTTTGCATTAAAGAACCCTCCACCATTTGTTCCTATATGCTTTATTGATTCAAGGGATGCAACTGGTCCCATTGCGATATCTTGATATTTACTTTCTATTGTTGTTATAGTTTTATTTGGGGCAAGAGTTTGAGGTACTCCTTGCGATACTAAAATCACTGTAACAAATATTGATAATGGAAGTAAAATTCTTGTAATTATTCTTGTCATATCTACGAAAAAATTTCCAAGTGTTTTTTTTCTGCCAATAATTCCTCTCATAAATGCACCTGCAGCAGCAAAACCAGTAGATGCAGATGTAAACATTAAAAAGGTCATTACTACCATCTGACTTAAATAAGATACTCCTGATTCTCCAGCATAACCTTGTAGATTAGTATTTGTTATAAAACTTATAGCTGTATTAAACGATAAATCTGGCTTCATTGCTGTTATATTATTAGGATTTAGAAAGTGTAGACTTTGTATCCTTAAAATAATATAAGCACATAAACACATTACTGCATTTGATATTATTATTGCTAAGACATATGTTTTCCAGGTCATTTCATTGTGATTTATTCCTGTTACTTTAAAAATTAAATTATCAACTTTGTTAAGAAATGGATCAACAAAGCTTTTTTCCCCACTTAGAACGTTACAGACATATCTTCCTAAAGGAATAACAATTAAAACGAAAATAATTAACGGTATAATAATTTGCATAACATCCATTTAATAGACCTCCTTGTGAAATGTCGTTAAAATTTTTCAGGATTGAAAAGAGCATAAAATAAATAAAGAAACAGCATTATTATAATTATTATTAACCCAACCATATATATCCTCCCTTAATAAAACTAAATCTTTTAATTTTTGCTATTTACTGCAATATCGCATAAAGAGATTATAATCCCTATTAGGATTTTACTACAGCTTTGATAACGCTCGCTTAGAATGTTCTTGCATCCATTTATGCTCATTTAGACAAGCTATATACTTTGCTCATAGTTCTAACTCGATTATTGACGATTTTCCTTGCTATTACTTTTATTATTTAATTTTGAAATTAATTAAATGCAATAAATAAAAAAATAGGACAGGCAAGATATTTCTCTTTTGCCTGTCTATCTAATATATCTATGTATAAAAAACATATTTTAATAATTCTATACTAACTAAGTTTATATAACATCATGTATGATAACTATAAAACATTACATTTCTTCGTTTTTTTGTTATACTATTATTGGAGCTGTGCAAACTAACTCTACAATAAGCTTACAAGGAGATTAATATAATGAAAGATTTTGCATTTATATCTGATTTTGATGGAACCCTTACTAAAAAAGATTTTTATAAAATATTATCTGATCTGTATTATAAAGAAGAACTTTCACCCATATTTAAATCTTGGAAAAATGGAGAAATGAAGGATAGAGAATATTTAAACTATGTTTTTAATAACGTTCATAGAAACGAAGAAGAGCTTCTCGAAGATATTTTAAATATTGCCTTTGATCCTACAGCTATTCCTTTCATTGATGAGGTTAAAGCTGCCGGTGGAGATTTTATTATTATAAGCGCAGGAACAAATTATTACATAGATAAGGTACTTGAAAAAAACCATATAGAAGGAGTAGATGTTTATGCAAATAAAAGTGTTTTCAAAGATAATGGAATTCACTTTGATTTAGATGAGCATGATGAATTTTACTCAGACTTATATGGCATTGATAAATCAATTGTATTAAAGAAATTAAGAATTAATTATAAAAAAATATTTTATGCTGGAGATAGTACTCCCGATCTTAAACCTGCATTAGAAGCAGATGTTGTTTTTGCTAAAGGGAAATTAGTAAATCTTCTAAAAGAAAAAAACAAAGATTTTATAGAATTTGAAAATTTCTCAGAAATTTGGGATAAGTTAAAGATACACTTATAAAAAATACACTTATTTACTTAACATTTTGCTTAAGTAAATAAGTGTATTTTATTTTAAATTTTCCGCATTATTAAACTATGTAAACTTCTCTTAACCTCTTAATTTCTTTTGCATGACCTTCTAATTCATTAGGTGTTTCTAAATAAAATGGTAAATGGCGCAGCTTCGGATGATTAATAATTCTAGTAATCGCCTCTATTCCAATAGATCCTTCGCCTATTGTTTCATGACGATCTTTATGACTTTCAAATGGGTTTTTACTATCATTTAAATGAATTGCATATAACTTATCAAGGCCTATAATTTTATCAAATTCATTTATGACCCCATCTAAATTATTAACTATGTCATAACCAGCATCATATACATGGCATGTATCAAGGCATACTCCCATTTTTTCATGTAATGTAACTCCATCAAGTATTTGTTTTAATTCCTCAAAAGTCCTACCTATTTCTGTTCCTTTACCAGCCATTGTTTCAAGAAGTACAGTAGTTGTTTGTTCTGGCTTTAGTATAGAATTTAGCATATTTATAATATATTCTATTCCAATCTGCGTGCCTTGTTTTACATGACTTCCCGGATGGAAATTATAAAAGCTATTTGGGAAAAATTCCATTCTTTTTAAATCATCTTCCATAATCATCACCGCAAAATCTCTTGTTTTCGCATCAGCAGAACATGCATTTAATGTGTATGGAGCATGTGCTAAAATTGTAGCAAATTTATTTTCTTTTAGTATTTCAAGAAGCGCCGCTACATCACTTGGATCAATATCTTTTGCTTTACTACCTCTTGGATTTCTAGTGAAAAACTGGAATGTATTTGCTCCTATGCTAAGAGCATCTTCCCCCATAGCCTTATAACCTTTAGATACCGATAAATGACAACCTATATTTAACATACTTATTCCTCCAATAAAAACTGTATTTTTATTTACTTATCCCCTCCACTACTTAAATATATTTTACCCTATTCTACAATAATTAAGTCTTTTGTATAATGGTTTAATACCTCACAACCATCCTTGGTAACTATTACTAAATCTTCAATACGAACGCCAACGTCACCCGGAAGATAAATCCCTGGCTCAATCGAAAAAATTTGTCCTACCTGAACTTTATCAGTATTCGCAGCGGAAACATCTCCAAAGTCATGTACTTCTATTCCTATTGAATGTCCTAATCTATGTGTGAAATATTTTCCATAGCCTTTTTCTGTAATATATTCTCTAGCTGCAGCATCGATATCACAAAATCTAACTCCCGCTTTAACTTTCTCAATTCCTCTTTTATTTGCTTCCTTAACAATGTTGTAAACTTCTCTACTGTGATCTGATACTGTTTTATAAAAAACAGTCCTAGTCATATCCGAGCAATACGAATTCATTTTGCATCCGATATCAATAACTATACTGTCACCTTCTTTAACTGTTGACTCATCCATTTCATGATGAGGGTCAGCAGCATTTGCACCATAACCTATAATTGGATCAAATGAATGTCCCTGTGTGCCCATATCATCCCATATATCTGAAAGTAACTTTCCCATCTTTTTTTCAGAATATTTTTTAGGAATAAGTTTTATCATTTTATCAACAGCAGTATCATTTAGTTTTGACGCTACTCTCATTAAATCTTTTTCATTCTCATCCTTACACATTCTCACCCTATCTAAAATCTCAGATCCATTAACAAATGTGCTACCGCCTTTGAGCTTCATTAGTTTTATTAAGAAATGAGCTGGCCAATTTTTATCTATACCCATTGGCGCCTCTTTATCAATGTTTTTTGCAAGAATTTCTACTGGACTCTGAGTATCGTTAAACCATATTTTTTCTACCCCTAAATCTTCATCTATAGGGAATAACTCATTAATAAACAATTTATTTTGTCCATCTAAATTAATATAGAGCACAAGCATTCTCTCTCCAGATAAAATCCATTTCCCTGTAAGATAAAATATAGCCGCAGGATCAGAAACTATCATTTGAGGTATTTTTTCTTTCGCCATAATTTTCAAAACTTTGTTAAGTCTTTCATTTAACATTAAAATCCCTCCTAATATTGTGTTGTCCTGCTTTCAATTTATCATAAAATTTAAATAATGTACATGGTTTTTCATATATTTAAATGAACTCATTTCAAACAAAAAAGGCCCTGATAAGCCTTCTCTACTTTTAGTGAACTTATATTAAGATAATTTAATGTCTATTTTAATTTCTCCATTTACCAAACAGTAGGCTATATCCTCTTCAACCTTTATATATACATCTAAAGTCTTAAGTTCTGTAATCTTATGAGATTTTGTCCATTCTTTATATACTTCTTCTAGTATTGTTCCTTTTGAAATCTCTTTACCCTGATATTGGACATAGAAACCAACATCAATTTTCTTAGCTATCGTTCTTTTGGCTGCTGTCTTTTTTGCAGCAGTAGTTACCTTCGTGGCTTGTGATTTAACATTTTTTGCAATATCTTTTACCACACTAATAGTCTTTTCAACATTTTCTTTTGTGGCATCAGACACTATTGTTATTGCCTCTTCTGTTCCCACACTAATAACTTTTTTAGTAGAATCTAAAGTATTATCTTTTTCCATATTATTTACCCCCATTTATAAAAAATTTTATATGTTACTTACTATATTCGATATTTTTTTTCTAAACCCTTTTTTTAGGAGAATATTATAAATATTATGTTATAAATCGATGTAATTCATTACTTTCCACTATAAATTTTTTATGTTTAGTTTACACTCACACTTGATAAAATGTGGAATATATTAAAGTAGAACTATAACTTAATTAATTTCACAATTATGCATTAGGAATTACATTGCCTCTATGTGATGGTATAATGCTAAGCTAGCCTAATACTTAAGTTAAAGTATAAGATTCTTATTAGAGTACCCAATTAATTTACTTTAGTAGACTCTTAAACTTTTACTTACTAAATAAGGAGGTTATTTATATGAGTCATAGACATAACAATAATTGTTGCTGTAAACCTGTTAGTTGTTGTAAACCTGTTTGCAACTGTGAAAATACTTGTGGAAATGGATGCGGTGGTGGCTTCGGTAATTGCGGAGCTGGCAGTGGCATTTGGATACTTCTTTTACTATTAGGTTGTGGCGGCATCGGCGGGCGTGGTGGTCGTGGCTGCGGTGGCGGCTTTGGTGGATTATTTTAGTTAGTTTAAAAAGGCACTTCTAATAATATTATTAGAAGTGCCTCCATTTATTTATTTATACATAAGTTCCAGTTCTTTTTGAACTTCATCATTTTCTACGAATTCATCATAAGTCATTATTTTATCCATTAATCCCTTAGGAGTAATTTCTATTATTCTATTTGCAACTGTTGCAATTAGCTGTGAGTCATGAGACGTTAGCAGCATTGTTCCAGTATAGCTAGTTAATCCATTGTTTAAAGCAGTTATAGACTCTAAGTCCAAATGGTTAGTAGGCTCATCAAGGATTAATACATTAGCATTACTAAGCATCATTTTAGATAACATACATCTAACCTTTTCTCCACCAGACAATACACTAGCTTTTTTAAGAGCTTCTTCTCCTGAGAAAAGCATTCTACCTAGGAAACCTCTAATAAAACTTTCAGCCTTATCCTCAGAGTACTGACGAAGCCAATCAACTAATGTGCAATCTACTCCATTAAAATATTCAGTGTTATCTTTTGGTAAATAAGCTTGAGTTGTAGTAATTCCCCATTTAACTTCACCACTATCTGGCTCCATCTCTCCCATTAATATCTTAAATAATGTAGTTTTAGCTATTTCATCAGCTCCTGTAAATGCGATCTTATCTCCCTTACTAACTATAAAAGATACATTATCAAGAAGAACTTCCCCATCCACAGTTTTACTTAAATTCTCAACTGTTAATAAATCATTTCCAGCTTCTCTTTCTGGTTTAAAACCAACAAACGGATATTTACGAGAAGAAGGTTTTATATCATCTAAAGTCAATTTATCTAATTGCTTTTTACGAGAAGTAGCTTGCTTTGCTTTAGACGCATTAGAACTAAATCTTGCAATAAAGTTCTGAAGTTCTGCAATTTTTTCTTCTTTTTTCTTATTTTGATCCTTAGCCATTTGAAGGGCTAACTGACTAGACTCATACCAAAAATCATAATTTCCAACAAATAATTGAATTTTGCTAAAATCTATATCTGCAACATGAGTACATATTTTATTTAAAAAATGTCTATCATGAGAAACAACTATTACAGTACTCTCGAAATTTAACAAGAAACTTTCAAGCCAATTTTTAGATTTTATATCCAAGTTATTTGTAGGCTCATCTAGTAATAGAATATCAGGTTTTCCGAATAAAGTTTGGGCGAGAAGCACCTTAACCTTTTCTGATCCTGTTAGTTCCTTCATTTTTTTGTTTTGAAGATCTTCATTTATTCCAAGTCCCATAAGTAGTGTTGAAGCTTCTGATTCTGCTTCCCATCCATTAAGTTCTGCAAATTCACCTTCTAGTACTGAAGCTCTAATTCCATCTTCATCCGTAAAATCTGATTTAGCATATAATTCATCTTTCTCTTTCATTATTTCAAACAATCTTACATGTCCCATCATTACTGTATTAAGAACTTCATTTTCATCAAATTCAAAATGATCTTGTTTTAAAACTGCAAGTCTTTCTCCTGGTGTTATGAAAACTTCACCTGTATTTGCTTCAATTTCGCCTGATAATATCTTAAGAAATGTTGATTTACCAGAACCATTAGCGCCAATTAATCCATAACAATTACCAGGATTAAATTTTATATTAACATTATCAAATAATTTACGTGCACCATATCTTAAACTTATATTATTTGTACTAATCATATATTTATATATACCTCCATATTAACTGAAAATTCTACACATAAAATATGTAGTCTTTCCACAAAAAATTTTAATTTTATTATATCCTAAACCACTAAGCTATTATACCACATGCAAGGAAACTAGGCTATTGCTATTTATTATCAGTTCTAGTATTATGGCTTGCATTCCTATCTTTAGTTATAATTTGGGGTTCAGTAATCTCCCCCCTGTGTATTTCTTTTTGAGTAATTTCTATATTAAAATCTTTTTCATAGTTTTTAATAAGATCAAGTTCTCTCTCTACTGCTATTGATAGTGCAAGTCCATACTCTCCCATTCTTCCCGTTCTACCTACTCTGTGCAAATAATCTTTCGAGTTTTCTGGTATATCAAGATTAAATATATGAGATACTCCTACTATGTCAAGGCCCCTAGCTGCTAAATCAGAAGCTACTAATAATTGGATTTTACCTTCGTTGAAATCCTCAAGTGCTTTTTTTCTATTTTCTTTTTCAGATGATCCATGAATTCCCTCTACTTTTAAATTATGATATCTAAGTTTTGAAGTTGTAATCTCTACCTCATCACTTTTGTTTATAAATATTATTGCCTTAGAAGGTTTAGTAGCGCTTATAAGTTTCCGTAGAAGCTCAATTTTATCTCTTCTTTCCACTACAAAATATATGTGCTCTATATTTGGGTTTACAACACTTTTATCTCCTACTTTAATAACCTCGGGATTCTTCATTAAAGTTTTAGCAATTTCAACTACTTTAAGTGAAATCGTAGCAGAAAATAACATAATCTGTCTATCACGAAGTGTAGTTTTTATTATGGCTTTTACTCCATCTATGTTATTCTCATCTATCATTCTGTCGCCTTCATCTATTACTATAGTTTTGACGAAGTGTGATTTTAGTTTCTTCATTGTTATAAGTTCTAAAATTCTTCCAGCAGAGCCTACTAATATATGAGGTTTTTGCTTAAGAGACTCGAGTTGCCTTTTAATATTAACATTCCCTATTATACTAGTTGATCTAACTAAACTATTTGAGTTAACTGATAACAACTCCACTTGCTTATATATTTGCATTGCAAGCTCATGAGTTGGCGCAAGTATAATTGCTTGAATATCCTTTGATGTTACATCTATCTTTTGAAATATAGGTAATAAGTAAGCTAAAGTTTTGCCAGTACCCGTTTCTGACTCTCCTATGATGTCCGCGCCATCAAGTCCCATTGGTATAGCCTTTACTTGAATTTCTGTAGGACTTTCAATGCCTTGTTTAATAAGACCTTCTATAAGGTTTTGTTCTAATCCTAGTTCATTAAATGATTTTTCCATATTTCCTCCTTTTTTCTAAGAAATCTTATTGTTAGCGTATTTAAATATTGTTGCTTTTATAGCTAAATAATCTATTTCTTCTGGTAATTCTTCTTTAATAGGTCTGAGCTTTGCTGCTCCGATTTTCTCTATAACCTCAAGAATAAGTGCTTCTTGATTTTTGGGAATAAAATCATCTAAATTAACATCAAGACCCTCAGCCGCACATTTAAATATATGTTCTTGAACCGTCAGGCTTTTAAGTTTCCTCTCGCTGATTATCTCCTCTATGCTTTTGCCATCCTTATACATATTATATGTAATAATATAACTAGGTATCTTATCTTCATTTTTATAAGTTGTTTCTACCTCGCATTCCGTTTTACCGCCATCATCTTCATTATATAGTATTTCCGCCTTAATTTCTATATTGTTTTCCTGCATATATTTTTTAATAACTTGAATAAATTCCTCTCCATACTTATTAAGCTTAGATTCCCCTACACCTTTTATGTTTAACATTTCTTTTTCATTTACTGGGAAATATTCACTCATCTCCCTTAGTGCACTGTCTGCAAATACAATATAAGGTGGAACTTTTTCACGCTCAGAAATTTCTTTACGCAAGCTGCGCAATATTTCAAATAAACCAGTATCCTTAATAACTTTTGCTTTCTTTTTATCAACCTTTTGATATACTTTTTCCTTGTTTTTAAGTACGAGTACTGCTCTTTCTTTTAAATGAACCACTGGGAACTGTCCATCTGCAAGTGACAAATATTCTTCTGCTGTAAGCACATTTATAAGGTCTCTTATCTCTTTAACCGTATATTGCTTTATTATCCCATAGGTTGATAATTTATCAAATCCAAGTTCCAAGACCTTTTTATTTTTAGATCCACGCAGAACATCTGCAATTAATGAAGTACCATACCTCTCCTTCATACGAAGAATACAAGAGAATATTTTTTGTGCCTCTATAGTTATATCTACAAGTTCACTCTCATCATTGCAGGTACTACAATTATCACATTTATCTTGAACATTTTCTTCCCCAAAATACTCTAAAATAAACTTTCGTAAACATCTTGTCGTATGTGAATAATCCACCATAGCTTGAAGTTTCTTATATTCATTTACCTTTCTTTGAGGTGATACTGTGCTTTGCTCTATAAAAAACTTTTGAAGTAGGACGTCTGCTGCTGAAAATAACAGAATACATTCACTTGGCTCACCATCTCGCCCTCCACGTCCAGCTTCTTGGTAATACGCTTCCATACTTTTAGTTAAATTATAATGGATTACATATCTAACATTTGATTTATCTATTCCCATACCAAAAGCATTAGTAGCTATAATTATGTTAATATCATCATACAAAAACTTTTCCTGATTTTGCTTTCGCTCTTCGTCGTTAAGGCCTGCATGATATCTACCTACATTATATCCTTTTTTATTTAACAGCTCATAAAGATTATTTGTTTCTTTCCTTGTAGCTGTGTAAATTATCCCCACTTTGTCTCTATTGTCCTCAATGTATTTCAGTACAAAATCTCTTTTATTTTCACCACGGATAACAGTAAAGCTTAAATTTTCTCTATTAAAACCAGTTACATAAACATCAGGCTCTCTTAATTTTAATAGCCTTATAACATCTATTCTTACGTCCTGCGTTGCCGTAGCCGTAAATGCTGCTATAATTGGTCTTTGTGATAATTTATCAATCAAACTAGAAATTGCTGCATAACTAGGCCTAAAATCATGTCCCCATTGTGATACACAATGAGCTTCATCCACTGCTAAAAGCGATATTTTTAATCTATTTAACATATTGCAGAAAAAGTCTGACTCTAATCTTTCTGGTGCAACATAAAGAAGCTTAAACTCGCCGCTTGCTACCTTATCAATTCTTTCATTCACTTCATTAATACTTAATGAGCTGTTTATATATGTTGCAGCTATCCCTATACTATTTAATGTATCCACTTGATCCTTCATAAGCGATATAAGTGGTGATATAACAAGTGTTACCCCTTCTAGCATTAAAGCAGGTATTTGATAACACACTGACTTTCCTGCGCCTGTAGGCATTACAGCAAATGTATCTTTCCCATTTAATATGCTATCTATTACATCTTCTTGTCCTTTTCTGAAATTATCATATCCATAATACTTTTTTAATTTTTCTTGTGCTTCACGCAACATATATTTCTTCCTCTCATACGTAATAATTGCTTACAACAGTATAACATTATTTTAAGGACTTTGTACCTTTATGATGATGAACTTTGAATTTGGCATATATATAAATATAAAAATAGACTTACTCTTTTATTTTAAAAACATAAGAGTAAATCTATAAAATTTTTATATCCAATACATTTTCAGCTATAGCTAAAACTTCATTAAAATGAAAAGGCTTAGTAATGTACTTATCGCACATTACTTGTCTTCCTCTATATTTGTCATCTTCTCGCCCTTTGGCTGTTAAAAGCACTATATATATACCTTGCAGCTTTAATTCTTTTTTAACTATATTACATACCTCATATCCATTTATTGTAGGCATCATAATATCTAAAAATACCAAGCTAGGCCTCTCACTTTTAATTATATCCAAAGCTTGCTCTCCATCTTCGGCTAAAAGTATTTCTACATCTCTCTCTTTAAAATCTTCAAGTATCTCCTCTAGTAATAATCTATTATTAACTTCATCATCTACTATTAATATTTTCTTCATTTATACCTCTCATTTCTTATCATAAATTACAATAATAATCACATATTAAGTATTCTTCTAAACTCTTTAACGTAGTGTCTACTTACAGGGACTTCCTCTTCCCAGTCTTCTATTTGAAGCACAAAAGTACTATTAAACCATGGTACTATTTTATAAATACTATCTAAATTTACTAAATAACTTTTATGACTTCTAAAAAAGTTTTGATTAATCAACTTATTTCCTAATTGATTTAACGTATAATTTGTTGTATATGTAGCCTTTCTAGTAAATGCGAACACCTCTTTATTAATCACCGTACAATATAATATGTCTCTCGGATGCACAAGAAAAATACATTCATCCTTCCAAAGTGCTAACTTTACCATACCTACATTTGATTTTTTTTCTAAAAGCACCCTTTGTTCTAAAAGTATATTTTTACTACAATTATATCTTTCCTCTATCTTATCCATGGTAAGAGCTAACCTTTTCTCTGAGAATGGTTTCAAAACATAATCAATAACATTAATTTCAAAAGCTCTTATAGCATATTTATCAAATACCGTTGCAAATACAATATTCACTGAAAAATCCAAATTACATATCTCCTTAGCCAAAGTAATACCATCAATTTCTGGCATTTCTATATCTAAAAAAACAATTTCCGGCTTAGATTTCTTTATAAATTCTAAAGCTGTTAAGGGACTTAAAAACTTACCTATAATTTCTATTTCACTCTTTTTACTTAAAATAAAACTTAATTCATCTAAAGATAATTGTTCATCATCTACTAAAACTACTCTTAACATATAAACCCCCACCCATACTGAAATTTCATCCTACTCGCAATAATGCATTGTTACAATTTTACTTCACGCTGAAAATATTGTCAATTTAATGCTATAATTAATCTTTTCATTCAATATATATCAAACAAATTTTATATATTCTATAGGTATATACAAGGTTATATATGTTCCAATTAGTAATGTACTAATAACTTCCAACTTAGCATTATATAAATCTTTATATAATGAATTTAAGTTTGAAGTAGATCCATAATTTTCACCATTTAATATTTGTTTTATTTGAGACTGTTCCATTCCAACACCATCGTCTTTAATCCTTATTGCTATTTCTTCCATTTGTCTTGTAATCATAAAAGTTATAGTACCCCCATGAGTTTTTTTTAAAATTCCATGTTTAATTGAGTTATCTATTAAATTGTATAATGAGTTTTTAGGTATTAAAAAATTTATATCTTCTTCTATGTAATACTCACAATTCAGTCTATCTCCAAACCTGACCTTTTGAATATATAAATATGATTTTATGTATTCTATTTCTTCCTGTAATAGTATACTTTTATCTGTTACATTAAAATTAAATCTCAAATAATTACTAAGTTCTAGAACAACATTCCTAGCTTCCTCAGAATTTTGTCTACAAAGTGATAATATACTATTTAATGTATTAAAGATGAAATGTTGGTTAATATAAGGCACTTTTGATTTCAGTTCCTTTTCATCTTCAATATTCTTTAATTTATTGGGCTTCTTTATTTTATTTACTTCCATTGATTTTTCTCCTTATAAATATTTATAAAAACATTATTTTCTATTTATTAAATATATCGTTGATTTATATATATACCTTAGTTACATAGCCCTAATATTAAAAATTTAATCTTTCCTCATTAACTACTGGACATTTACAAACTATTAACCTACTATTAATTAAGAGATTCGAATTAAGTTACATAAATTTAGAGGAGGTTTTTAATTATGGCAACTGCACATTCATTTGACGTAGTATCCGATGTAGATATGCAAGAAGTAGATAATGCGATAAACCAAGCATTAAAGGAAATTAAACAAAGATATGATTTTAAAAACACTATTACTGAAATCAAGTTAGGTAAAGAAGATATTAAAATAACATCTGATGATGATTTTAAATTAAAATCTGTTATAGAAGTTCTTGTAGCAAAATTAATTAAAAGAGGAATATCTGGAAAGGCATTAGACCTTGGTAAACAAGATGTTGCTACTTTAGGTTCTGCAAGACAAACAGCTAAAATTATAAAAGGAATTTCCACAGAAAAAGCTAAAAAGATAATTGCAGAAATTAAATCTAGTAAAATTAAAGTTCAAGCACAAATTATGGATAACCAACTAAGGATTAGCGGAAAGAATCTTGATGATTTACAAGAAGTAATGGCTTTAATAAAATCAAAGGATTTTGATATTGCATTACAATTTACTAATTTTAGATAGTTATATTTAAAAAGACTATCTCAAAGTGATTAAAATCACTTTGAGATAGTCTTTTTTATGTCCATAAAATCTTACACTAATTGCAAACTATTATGAATATTGTAATAGTTAAAGTATTTTGTATGTTGTATAAGATAGTATAATAATGTTTAAAATGACATAGCATTATATTTTTTTTGCATAATACGTAAATGATTGCTAATTTTTATTATTTTTTTTAAATATTTTCATAAACCTATTGACGTTTTATGTATTATTTGCTACAATTTAATTATAAATAAGTCGAAAGATGTTCGAGGAGGAAATTAAATGAAATCAACAGGTATTGTAAGAAAAGTGGATGAACTTGGAAGAATTGTTATTCCTATAGAATTAAGAAGAACTTTAGATATAGATATCAAGGACGCTTTAGAAATCTATGTAGATGGTGATCAAATCATTCTTAAAAAATATGAACCAGCTTGTATTTTCTGTCAAAATGCAAGAGACGTTGTAAACTATAAAGGCAAAAACATTTGTAAAGATTGTCTTGCTGAATTAGGTTCAGGTAAATAATTTAGGATATTTTTTCCTACACTATGTACAAGCCTACTAAAGAAAAACATAAAAAAGATATCCTTCTAAAGGATATCTTTTTTATGTTCTTAATCTAAACTCGCTACTACACTTTGAACAAGTTACAATAATTTTACCCTTGCGTTTTGGCACTCTTAATTTCTGCCTACATTTGGGACAATAAGTTATCATATAATTTCTTTTTTCTTTAAATTGCTCTAATGGCTTATATTTTTTAATTTTAATCTTAAAATTTTTTATATTTTGTTTAAAACTTTGTCTAAAATTTTTGATTTTATAATGAAAATTCCTTTCTATATTTTCATAGACAAATTTTTCATTACTTCTTCCAGACATGTTAGTTGACCTACTTCTCCAAATCGAATAGATAATAAGTGTCGCTGCTAAAATCCAAGACCTAGTTACAAGCAAAAATATTCCTAGCAATAAGGTTACTTTTGAAAATCTATCCCAACCATAAAGTTCTTTAGAAGATTTAACAAACATTTATATTATTCCTCCTTATTATACTTTTAAATAGATAACACTCTCTAATTTGCCACTCTCATATAGTCTATCACTATAAAGCTTTAATCATTATTAATTTTCTGTAAAAGATACTTGATGACAATTAATTATTTTTTCACTTTAATATTCCTATCTCAATACTATATTCCTTATATTTTGTCGAATGTTTTTGTCGTTTTTAGTTTTAAATTTGTTTAAATTAAACTTTTTATAATTCTATTGACTATTTGTGTAATCCATGGTATTCTTAAATCAAGAAATAAGTCGAAACATATTGGTAATATACACACAAAAGATAAATCTTATTTCGACATTAATTGCAAAACTTAAGTACCCCCATAATAAAAGGAAACTATTTATGTCCTATTAGTGAACTATTATCGTATTCATGGATATAAATATTTTATGTAGATGTATTTGTAGCTGTTATAAATAAATTAGGTTTCCTTTCTTTATCCCCCCCCAATATATTAATAAATAGACTTTAAGTATAAAAAAAACTTGAGCATCCGCTCAAGTTTTTTTATTTTAAAATGTATTATTTCCAAAAATCACAAATTTCTTCACTTACATGGATCTTGTTATTAATTATTTGATAATTATTCCATTCTTTTGGAAATAGTCTTCTATACCTTTGATTAAGAAATCTATCATCTATTAAAAGTACAGTTCCTCTATCCTCTTCTGTTCTAATCACTCTTCCTGCTGCCTGTAGTACTTTATTCATACCTGGGTACATATAAGAATATTCATAACCACAATTGCTTTTATTATTAAAGTAATCTTTAATAATTTCCCGTTCAAAGCAAATCATAGGATGCCCTACCCCAATGATTATAACACCAATCAATGCGTCACCTTTTAAATCAATCCCTTCTGAGAAAATACCACCTAAAACTCCAAACCCTAGAATATTCTCTTTACCATCTCTATTAAAATTCTTAAGGAACTCTTCCCTAGCTTCTTCAGTCATTGCATTAACTTGAATACTAACTTTCACACTTGGATATATCTTCGAAAACCTATTAAAAACGACCTCCATATATTTATATGACGGAAAAAACACCATGTAATTTCCCTTTTTAGCCTTTATCACAGAATATATATATTCTACTATTTTCGGGTAACTGTTTTCTCTCCTATTATATTTAGTAGAAATATCCTTAGCTATCATAACTTTAAGTTTGTTTTTATCAAATGGGGAATTTAGAGTTAAATTATAATCCTTGCTTTGCCCACCTAAAATTTCTTTAAAATATGATAGAGGAAGTAATGTTGCAGAGAAATATATCACTGATCGCCCTCTTTTGGATGCTTCTCTTAGAAGCTTAGATGGATCTAGGCAAAATATTTTTAACACTACATCATCCTCAAAACTTTCTACATAAGTTATATATTTGTCATCGTATAGTTCAGCTATTCTTATAAAACTGAGTGAATTAAAATATAACTCTAAAAAGTTATCATATATTTCAGATTTTTCATTTTTAGTGAGCCATATTTCTAATATTTTAGTAAGCCTTGTAAGAAGATTAAATACTTCTACGGGTTCAGATTCTTGTTTATAATACCCATCTTCATTGCACATTTTTTTCATATTTAACATAAAAGAATTTAACTTACTTAATATTTTATACATTTGATCATTTTTACCTTTTATATCTTTTTTCAATTGTAAAAGTAGTTTCTTATTAATTTGGGATGAAAACATTTCTCTTGCCCTATCTACTAGGTTGTGAGCTTCATCAACCAATATAGTATAATCTCCATTGTTATCAGTAAAGAATCTTTTTAAGTAGACCCTAGGGTCAAATACATAATTATAATCGCATATAACACAATCAGCCCACAAAGTTAAATCTAACGAAAATTCAAAAGGACATACATTATGTTTATTCGAATACATCTCAATTATATCTCTACTAAATGTATTTTCATTCTTCAATATATCAAAAATAGCATCATTAACCCTATCGAAATGTCCTTTTGCAAATTTACATTGTTCTGGATTACATGCACTGCCCTTACTAAAACATACTTTATCCTTTGCAGTTATTGTAATAGTCTTACACTCAAGGCCTCGCTCTTTCATTTTATCAAATGCATCCTGTGCAACTTGTCTTGTTATAGTTTTTGCAGTTAAGTAAAAAATTTTTGAGGTATGCCCTTCTCCAATAGCCTTAATGCTTGGGAACAATGTAGATATAGTTTTACCTATTCCAGTGGGAGCTTGCACAAACATTTTTTTGCCTTCTACTATTGTTTTGTATACAGAAACTGCTAGTTCTCTTTGTCCCTCCCTATAACTATCAAAAGGAAACTTTAAATCTTTTATAGTCTTATCTCGCTTCATATTCCAATCATTTGTAATATTAGCCCATATAAAATAATTAGAAATAATTTCATCAAAGAACTCTTTGAGTTTATTAATTGAAAAAGCTTTAATAAATCGCTTAGTTTTTTCACTACTTATTTCATAATATGTTAATTGAACATTAATAAGAGTAAGGTCATTTTGGATCCCGTATATATACGCATAACACTTAGCTTGAGCCCAGTGTAGATTATTGTAATCTTCTTTTATAACTTCTATATCTTTAGTAACTGTTTTAATTTCATCTATGGTGACTTTTCCATCTTTTATTAGAATACCATCGGCTCGTCCATCAATTACAATAGTAATATCATTATGTATTGTTATATGTTTTAAACTTACCTCAGATAAATATTCCTCACCAAGCAAGACAGAATACTTTTCACTATTTTCTTTTTGAATCTTTTGATGTGCTTTGGTACCCTCTACAGCCCTGCTGCTTCCCATAAACCGCATATCCAAATCCCCAGCTCTTAGTACAAACTCTACTAAGTTACGCACAGATATTTTTATGTCTCTACTTTTATCCACAGGTTATACCTTCTTTATTATTTAAACGACATTTCAGAAGGTAAATCTGACACTTCTACAAGTGTGAGATCTACCTTCTGAGGTCGTTAATATTCACTTCCGCAAGAGATTCGCTCCCCTGGAAATGATTTAACTATTTTTCTGAGATTCTATTTTTTCTACTAATTCATTTAAATATGTCCAACGCTTCATTAAATATTCAGTCTCTACTTTAATAGTTTTTTGCTGCTGCACCAATTCTTCCAAATATTCAAAGTCACTACTGCCAGCGTTAATTTTTTTATTAACATCTACAAGTTCTGTTTCTTTCTGCTCAATTGCACCGTCTATTTCCTCAAATTCTTTTTTCTCTTTAAACGTAAACTTTAAAGGCTTATCATTTTTAATGTCTTGATTATCATCTATAACAACTTCTTTATTATCAAGCTCTTTTTTTTCTTCTTTATTCACCTCATTATTGCCTTCAAGCACCTCAGGATTTTTTTCTATATATTCTTGATAATCAGTATAATTTCCAACAAATTGTACTATTTTTGCATTGCCCTCAAAGCTGAATATTTTATCAGATACTCTATCTAAAAAGTATCTATCATGTGATACAGTTATAACAACACCATTAAATCCATCTAAATAATCTTCTAGTACCGCTAGTGTTTGAATATCAAAGTCATTAGTCGGCTCGTCTAAAAATAATACATTTGGAGCTTCCATAAGAATTCTTAATAAATACAACCTTCGTTTCTCTCCACCTGATAAACTAGAAATAAATGAATGTTTCGTATTTTTATCAAATAAAAATCTCTCAAGCATTTGCGATGCTGTGATCTTTTCTCCACTACCTGTAGATATGTATTCTGCACCTTCTCTTATGTATTCAATTGCACGAAGTTTTTCATTCATCTCACCATTTTCTTGATGAAAAAATCCAATTTTTACTGTTTCGCCCCATTCAACGAGCCCTGCATCTTGTTTTAGTACTCCACTTAAAATATTCATTAGAGTAGATTTTCCCATTCCATTAGGGCCTATAATTCCAACTTTATCTCTCCTTGTGAATATATGACTAAAATCTTCAATTAATTTTTTTTCACCAAATGCTTTATATATATGTTCAACATTCATAATCTTTTTACCAAGTCTTGTAGATGCCGAAGATAGCTCTAAGTTATCACTTGAAGTATCTACTTTTCCATCTTTTAGTTCATCAAAACGGTCAATTCTAGCCTTTTGCTTTGTACTTCTAGCTTTCGCTCCACGTCTTATCCACGCTAGTTCCTTTTTAAACAAACTCTGCCTTTTTCTCTCTAGTGTATCCACTAAAGCCATTCTCTCAACTTTCTTTTCCAAATATACAGAATAATTACCATCATAACTATATAAATTACCCTTGTCTAGTTCAAGAATTTTATTTGTTATTCTATCTAAAAAATACCTATCATGGGTAATCATAAGTAAAGCACCTTTTCTTTTGTTTAAAAACTTCTCTAACCAATCAATTATTTTATTATCCATATGATTTGTAGGCTCATCCAAGATCAATAGATCTGATGGAGTAATAAGTGCACTACATAAAGCTACTCTCTTTCTTTGCCCACCTGAAAGTTCACCTATACGCTGCTTAAAATCAGTTATCCCAAGCTTCGTTAAAATAATTTTAGCATCATCTTGCACTTGCCATCCATTACATGCATCCATTTTATCATTTAGCCTCATTAATGCATTTAGAGTAGATTCACTTTCTGGATTCTCCTGTAATTTTTCTAAAACTACTTCATATTCCCTTATGACTTTCATAACATCAGTATCACTCTTGAAAATCTGCTCAAGTACTGTAGCTTCTGAATCAAACTCAGGATTTTGAGATAAATACTCTATATTAACCCTATTGCCCTTTATAATTCTGCCCCCATCTGGGACTTCATAACCGGCTATTATTTTTAAAAAAGTTGATTTTCCAGTACCATTAACACCTATTAATCCCATTTTATCTCCATCACTTATACCTAGTGATACTTTATCAATGAGTATTCTCTCACTATAACTTTTACTCACTTCTTCTATTGTTAACAAATTCATATATGTACCATCCTTTTCATGGCATAACACCATGCTTTAATTATAACTAAATAAATAGCTAAGGTATAGTGGAAATTTTTAAAAAAAGTATTCCTCTATCCAAAGATATATATTGTTTATGTATTCTTATTCCCTTATCAATAAAAAAGCCGCCTTTCGGCGACACCTTAAACATACTCTTAAATAAAATTTATTTTTTACGTGTAACTAAAAGAGGATTGTTTATTTTCTTTTGTTTAGCCAAACTAATTTGATATTCTATCAACTTATTTTGAGAATCAATTATCTTATACTTATAAGACTGAAGCTTAAATTTCATTTCTTTATTTTCTGTTTTAATGCTTCTATTTTCTTCGCTAGAAATTTTATTTATCTCTTTCATACCTTCTAATTGCTTTTGCATATCTATATTTTCTTGCTCTAAGGTTTTTACATATTCAGTTTTCTCTATATTTTTACATTTATTAAGCAATTCCTGATTGTAATCTTCCATATGGCTTAACTGTTTTTTTAAATCTTCCAACTTACCTGTCAATTCCTTATCATGTTTATTTAATTCTTCACCTTTAGTTGAAAGTTCCTTGCAAAGTGAATTGCTTTTAAACATATCATCACCTAAATTTAAAGCCGTTAAAATTGCTGCAGAAGAGGTACTAAGTTTTTCATTATTTCCCATTATATTCTTTATCTTTTTATCAACATAACTGGCTACCATATGTAAATATTCTTCTCTTTCATCACCTTTTAAATTATATTCAATGCCATTTATTTTTATTGTTACAACGTTCATCTAAAACACCCTCTTAGACAGATTAGTTAACCCCATTGTACCACAATATAACTTTTAATAAAACCAATATTTTGAAATTAATCATACAAATCAAACAATTAATAACTTGGTATACTTAATAAGAAATATGCATTACATAATTAAAACTCCCTTACTTTAAGGGAGTTTTAATTATTTGCTATTATCTAAGCTCTGCACCAACTTTATTCTCTAAAGTTCTTAGTATTTTCTCGTGTACCTTATTTACCTCATCGTCAGTTAATGTTTTATCTGACCTTCTGTAGACTATAGCATAAGCTATACTTTTCTTACCCTCTGCTATTTGTTTACCTTTATATACATCAAATAACTTAACACTTTCTAAAATATTACCACCTTGTTTTACAATTACATCTTCAATGTCTTGAACTAAAACTTCCTCATCAACTAAAAGAGCAATATCTCTTGTAACAGCAGGAAATTTTGGAAGTGATTTATACTTATTATTTAAATCTGTATGTTTATATAATATATCCAAGTTTAATTCTGCGATGTAACATCTTGGTAAAACCTCATAGTTCTCCGAAACACTCGGATGAATTTCTCCAACCACACCTACAAATTCTCTCTTCACATACAAATTTGATGTTTTTCCTGGATGATAAGTAGGATTTTCACTTTCCCTTTTATATGATGCATTTTTTATTCCCAAATTATCCAATACATTTTCAACGACACCCTTTAAATCCAAATAATCAACATTTCCATACATTCCTATTGTTAATATATTTCTTTCCTCTGGGAGCTTATCTAAATCAACACTAGGTATATAAACCTTACCTATTTCAAACAATCTAACTTCTTCATTATTTCTTGAATAATTTCTTGATAAAGAGTCCATCATAGATGCTATAGTTGTAGTTCTCATTATGCTATAATCTTCACCTAGTGGATTTTTTATAGTAACTACATTCCTTAATTCACTCTCTTCTGGTACTAAAAGCTTATTAAATATTTTAGGACTTACGAAAGAATAACTTATTGATTGATTAAGTGAGCTTGCAGTTAAAGAAAGAACTACTCTGTCTTCTAACTTTTGCTTCTCACTTTTCCCACTTCTTGAAGTTTCGCAATTAGGTAATGTAGATGGTATATTATCGTAACCATACATTCTAGCTATTTCTTCTGCAATATCTTCTCTGATATTAATATCAGATCTATGGGAAGGCGACTGTACAATTAGAAAATTACCTATTATTTCAGTAGCAAGTTCTAATCTATCAAGATATGATTTCATATCATACTTAGATATATTTGTTCCGAGGAAAGTATTAATCCAATTTATATCCACTTCTAAAGTATGAGATTTAATTTTATTTGGATATACATCTATGCACCCCTGCATTATTTCACCCGCACCTAATTCTTCTACTAAATGACAAGCCCTATTAATTGCCATTTCAGCCATATTAGGATCCAAATCTTTTTCAAACTTTGAAGATGCATCAGTTCTTAACAATAATTTTTTCGAAGCAAGTCTTATATTAACCCCATCAAAATTTGCGCCCTCAAATATTACACTTGTGGTGTCTTCTTTAATTTCCGAATTAAGACCTCCCATTATACCTGCAAGTCCTATAGTTCTATCCCCATCTTTTATTGTTAATATACTATCATCTAACTCTCTTTCTTTTTCATCTAATGTAGTAAATTTTTCTAACGTTTTCGCTCTTTCTACAACTATGTTATTAGTAGTAATTTGCCTAGCGTCAAATGCATGCATAGGTTGACCAAGCTCAACCATAACAAAGTTTGTAATGTCTACTATGTTATTAACAGGTCTGATTTCAGCCTCTATAAGTCTTTCTTGCATCCACTGTGGTGATGGCTCAATTTTTACATTTTTTATACCCTTTAACATATATCTTTTGCATAACTCATCCTTAAGATCTACCTTATAGATATCCTCTACATTCTCCTCTGCAGTAGCTTTATAATCAAGAGCTGGCTTTCTATATTCTGTACCTAATGTTGCGGCCGTCTCTCTAGCTATTCCTATAATACTAAGACAATCTGCTCTATTAGAAGTTATCTCAAAATCTATTAGAGCGCTTTGAAGATTTAATACTTCTTTTATGTCTTTGCCAAGTGGTGTATCCTTTGGTAGTATCATTAAACCCTCAACCGGTTCATCCACAGCTATTCCAAGTTCTTCCTCAGAGCAGAACATACCATTCGATAATATACCACGAAGTTTGCCTTTCTTTATTTTCGCTCCTCCATGTAGCGTTGATTGATGAAGTGCTACCGGTACAATATCATTTTCTTTCATATTAGTAGCTGCTGTAACAATTTGTGTTGGTGCGCTAAGTCCTATATCTACCTGACATACAACTAATTTATCAGCATCTGGATGACTCACAATTTCTATTATTTTTCCTGTAACAACATTTTGAATTTCAGCACCCGAAATAATAACTTCCTCAACTTTTGAACCAGACAAAGTTAATTTGTCACCGAGCTCCTGTGGTGAAATATTTATATCGACATAATCTTTAAGCCATTTAACTGGAACTTTCATAATATATCCTCCTAGCATCTGTGTTAGTACAAAACAAGTATTAATTGTTTCGCCCCTTGTAACTATATAAGTAGCAAATAATTATTAATTTAGAATTGTTTTAAAAATTTCATATCACTTTCATAAAGCGCGCGAATATCGTCTATTCCGTAGTTAAGCATTGTAATTCTATCAAGTCCAAATCCAAAAGCAAAACCACTATAAACTTCTGGGTCAATTCCACAATTTCTTAAAACATCTGGATGAACCATTCCACAGCCTAAAAGTTCTATCCAACCGCTTCCACTACAAACCTTGCATCCTTTACCCTTGCACACAAAGCAAGTAGCATCCATCTCAGCTGAAGGCTCTGTAAACGGAAAATGATGTGGTCTAAACTTTGTTTCCATCTTATCTCCAAACATCTTTTGCGTAAATAATTCTAACGTTCCCTTTAGATCAGCAAATGTAATTCCCTTATCTACTACTAGTCCTTCAATTTGATAAAAAATTGGTGAATGAGTAGCATCTGCTGCATCTGACCTATAAACTTTACCGGGTGAAATCATTTTTATAGGTGGTTTCTGGTTTTCCATAGTTCTTATTTGTACTGGTGATGTTTGAGTTCTTAAAACCACACTATCATTTATATAAAAAGTATCTTGTTCACCTCTTGCAGGATGGTTTTTAGGTATATTTAATGCTTCAAAATTATAATAATCTGTTTCTACCTCAGGACCCTCTTCTATTACAAATCCCATAGATAAAAAGATATCATTAATTTTTTCAAGTGTTAGCTCAAGTGGATGTCTTTTACCTATTGTTTGTTTTTTCCCTGGCATAGATATATCTATAACTTCACTTTTTAGCTTTAATTCATTTTCTATCTTCTTTAATTTGTCTGAAGCTTTAGTTATAATTGACTCAATGTCCTCGCGTACTTGATTTGCTAGTTTCCCAATGACTGGTCTTTCTTCATTTGATAGCTGACCCATACCCCTTAATATTTGCGTAAGTTCACCTTTTTTACCTAAATACTTAACTCTAACATTTTCTAATTCTGTTTTAATATCTGCTCCTTTTAATTCTTCTAAAACTGCAGCTTTTATCATTTCCAACTTTTCTTTCATAATGAAAACTCCCTTCATATTTATGTAATATATGTATTTATATTTTTTTATAAAACAAAAAAAACCATCCCCAATAAAGGGACGGAATATCCGCGTTACCACCCTAATTGACTAATAAATAGTCCTCTTAGATAAATTTATCGGTTCTACCCGCTAGCAGTTACTTTATTTCACTGTTAGAACTCCAGAGTGAACTTCAATATAAAAATTTATTTAGAAGCTCTCAATCTAAGGCTTCTTATCCCTGTAATTATTTTTATATTTACTATCTCTATCACAGTTTATTATTCTTCACTAATTTATGAAAGTATACAAAACATTATAACCATAACTACATAAAATTTCAACTATGAATTTAAAACTATTTAATATTTTTTTGTCTTACAACTTCATACATCATAATTGATGATGCTACTGCTGCATTTAATGATTCTGCACCACCAGGCATAGGAATTTTAATTTTAAGGTCACATATCTCATAAACTTCATCGCTAATTCCATTTCCTTCATTTCCAACTGATATAATAATTTTACCTTTTAAATCTATATCATAAAAATTTTTATCAGTATCGAGTGAACTAGTTACTAGTTTAAATCCACTCATTTTAAGTTTTTTAACTAGTGATAAATCATTATCGTAAATAATAGGTATTTTAAAAATAGAACCCATTGTAGCCCTTAATGTTTTCTCATTATAAATATCCACAGTTCCCTTTGTAAGTATAACTCCCAGGGCCCCTGCAGCATGGGCAGTTCTAATTATAGTTCCCATATTTCCTGGATCTTGAATCCTATCTGCTAACATATAAAATCCATTATCATATTTGATTTCTACAGGTTTATTTCTAACTGATGCGATAATCCCTTGTGGATTATCTGTATCACAAATATTTTTAAACAAACTATCATTAACGCCATAAACTTTAGTATTTACCTGTAGCTTATTTTTTATACTTGAGTTCTCAAATTTAACCTCGCCTCTAGCGCTTATAAATATATGTACCACTTCAAATCCTGAGTCCAAAGCTTCTTCTACAAATCTAAAACCCTCAACTAAAAACATATTGCTACTTGTTCTATATCTTTTTTCCTTTAATTTTCTAATATCTTTAATCAACAAATTATCCTTACTCTGAATATATTCCAAACGAAGTACCCCTTATTTAACTAAATTTTCTAACGCATTTAATTCTTCAATGCTACCTATAGCCACAATAATATCTCCGGGTTCAATAATATTATCGGCCGATAGAGAAACATCAACATCATTATTTCTTTTTATAGCCATTACATTTATTCCATATTTAGCTCTTATATTTAATTCTCTAAGTGTCTTGTTATGCCATTCTATCGGACTCACAACTTCAGCAATACTATAATCAGGCGATAATTCTATATAATCTAATATATTTGATGACACTAAATTATGAGCAACACGTTCACCCATATCTCGCTCTGGGAAAACAACTCTATCTGCACCTATCTTATATAATACTTTGGCATGTAATGCATTTGTTGCCTTTGTAATTACATATTTTACTCCCAATTCTTTAACTAATACTGTTGCCAAAATACTAGACTGAATATTATCGCCTATACCAATAACTGCACAATCAAAATTACGAATACCAAGGGCTCTCAAACTATTTTCATCATTTGCATCAACTTGAACCGAATGAGTAACTGAATCTGAAATGCTTTGAACTACCTCCTCATCAGAATCAACTGCCAAAACATCGTTTCCCAAAGCATATAACGTTTCAGCAACCGATGTTCCAAATCTTCCAAGTCCTATAACAATAAACTGTTTCTTACTCATTACTTCCACCCCTATCCAATTAAAATTTTACCTTCCGGATATTTTATAGTTCCAGATTGACCGCTTCTTCTTTTAGCTAATGCGAGTATTATAGTAAGCGGCCCCACTCTCCCAGCATACATGGTAAGCGTTATTATTATCTTCCCGACTATTGTTAGTTTTGTTGTTAATCCAAGTGTTAATCCAACTGTAGCAAATGCTGAAGTGGCCTCATATAAAAAATATTCAAAAGGAATATTGGATGGCTCCGTAATTGATAATACCATTGTAACTGCTATTACAATTCCCAGGCCAAGAACAGTTATTACTAAGGATTTGTACACAACATCTTTATTTATACGTTTCTTAAATATTTCAGTATCTTCACGTCCACGAACTACAGACACTACAGTCATAAAAAGGACAATTGCAGTAGTCGTTTTTATTCCACCAGCCGTTGAACCAGGAGACCCACCGATAAACATTAAAATTATCGTTAGAAAATTTCCTGCACTAGTCATCTTGTCTAATGGAATAGAATTAAAACCAGCTGTTCTAGGTGATACTGATGCAAATATTGAAGATAAAATTTTACCCTTCAAAGACATTCCTTTCATAGTGCCCGGATTATTCATTTCAAAAATGAACATGAGAATTGCACCGAAGACAATTAGTACTATTGTTGAATAAATAACTACTTTAGAATGGAGTGATAACCTTTTGTTTCCCTTAGAATTATAAATTTCTACCCAAACATAAAAACCTAATCCCCCTACTGCAATTAATGCTGAAATTGTAAGTATTACTACGGAATTATTAGCATAAGCAGTAACACTTTTAAAATTTCCCATCAAGTCAAACCCAGCATTGCAAAATGCAGAAACCGCATGAAATACACTATAATAAATCCCTTTTACAATTCCAAATTCAGGAATAAATTGTGTTGCAAATAAGACTGCTCCTACTCCTTCAACTGAGAATGTAAATATCAATACATATTTGATCATTTTTACTAACCCCTGTAATGAATTTACATTCATAGCTTCTTGCATTACTAGCCTTTCCTTTAGTGTTATTCTTCTTCCAAAAAAGAAAAAAACTAAAGTCGCAACCGACATAAATCCAAGTCCACCTGTTTCTATTAAGAGCATTATTACAGTTTTCCCAAAATAAGTCCAATATGTTCCCGTATCTAGAGTTACAAGACCTGTAACACACACAGCAGATGTAGAAGTGAATATACAATCTATAAACGGTGTAATTTCACCACTTTGAGACGATATTGGTAAGCTAAGTAGTATCGCACCTACAAGTATTACTATAGCAAACCCTAATGAAAGTATCTGAACTGGAGTATATTTTTTTTTATTTTTTAAATTTTTAAGATCTAATTCCAAATTAGCCACCTCTACACCTTTAATTATTCAAAAATAGTATTTCTTATAATCACATTTCATTAATTATAGCACTTAACATATTTTTGTCAAAATACAATAAAAAATGCAGCCATAAGGCTACATTTTCAGATAAATAATTTTAAAGTTTTAATTGTTTTTTTGCAACTTCTACTAATTCAGCAAAAGCTTTTGGATCATTTATAGCAATTTCAGAAAGCATTTTTCTGTTAATATCTATGCCTGCAAGTTTCATACCATTCATAAATCTTGAATATGAAAGATCGCTTAATCTTGTAGCAGCATTTATTCTAGCTATCCAAAGTGTTCTAAAATCTCTTTTCTTTCTCTTTCTACCTATATATCCGTTTCTTAAACCTCTCATTACCGCTTCATTTGCTGTTTTAAATAACTTACTTCTTCCACCGTAGTAGCCTTTTGCGAGTTTTAATACTTTCTTATGGTTTTTACGAGAGTTAACTGCTCGTTTAATTCTTGCCATTTAATATACCTCCTAATCACCATTTTTTATAAGTATGGTAATAATTTTCTCATGTTTTTTATTTGAGTTGTTGAAACATATGCTGTTTTTCTAAGATTTCTTTTTCTTTTAGGGCTCTTTTTTGTTAATATATGACTTGTAAAAGCCTTTGCTCTTTTTAATTTTCCTGACCCTGTCTTCTTAAATCTTTTTGCTGCGCCTCTATGTGTTTTCATTTTAGGCATGTAAAATTCCTCCTCTCGGTTATGCTTTTTTGGGAGCTAAAATCATTATCATATTTCTTCCCTCTTGTCTCGCTGGTTTTTCAACAATATAAACATCACCGATTTTTTCTACAAAAGATCTTAATATCTTATGCCCCGCTTTTGAATTTTCAATTTCTCTTCCTCTAAATCTTACAGTTATCTTTACTTTGTCTTCATCTAATAAGAACTTTTTAGCATTGCTAGCCTTAATAGAAATATCATGGTCTTGTATTGTTGCACTCAAACGTATTTCTTTAAGAGTTACAACCTTTTGTTTCTTTTTAGCTTCTTTTTCTTTCTTTTGTTTTTCATATTCAAATTTACCAATATCCATTATTCTACATACTGGTGGTTTTGCAGTTGGCGACATCATAACAAGGTCTAAATCACTATCTTCTGCAAGCTTTATTGCATCTTTAGTATCTAAAATGCCAAGTGCTGAACCATCTGCTGCAATAACTCTTATTTCTTTATCTCTTATTTCTTCATTCATCATAAAATTTTTGTTTTTACTAATAATTTTCACCTCCTAGGTGTACTTGCTTAAATTTTTTATATTATTCAATAATAAAAAGGACGGCATAAATGCCGTCCTTAATAGTAACAATTTAAATTACTAATCAACCTAACTAGCTTTGCTGTAAGGTGAGAAACGGCTGTTTCTTCTTGTTAAAATAATTCTATTATATAAAATATCATTTCAAAATATTTTTTATATTTCATTCACAACAATTTATATTATATTATAATATTGTTTAAATGTCAATTATAATATTGTTTAATTTTTAATTATATATGATATTGTTTAATTGTTAATTATAATTTGTATAATATTGTTTCTTTATATATTTGACAAATATCGTTTATTTGTTTCACTCATATATAACCTTTTACTACCATATAATTACCTCACACTAATATTCCATTTTTAATCTTCTCACATTCAAAACACGTATCACAATAATAAACTTTGTCTGTAAAAACCTTGCTTATCGTTTCAATTAACTCCTTATTTTTACAATGCTGGACGCAGTGTATAATCACTTTTTTAGGAGCACTAGATATCATGGTGCTAATTATAAGTTCTTCTTGGTTTTCTATTGAATCAAATCTAACATCTGGTAACTCACCCATCATACTTTCTACTAAATTATTACCTTCTTTATCTCTTAAATAATAATTGCCATCTTTTTCAATTAGAATATTAACTTCATCTACCTTGCTCTCCTGAATATCAACGAAGTATTTAAGAAGTTTTATAAACTCATTATATTCTTTTTCTACCATATACTCTTCTACAACTTTATCAACTATACTCTCTAGATCTGCATTTAGCTCCTTTGACCTGAATGTTAAAAACCCACTTATATTAATTTCATTATTTTCCTCTATACATTTTGTTATTTTATCAATAATAACATTTTTTCTATTTATACAATATACCATATTAGAACCAGATATTTCCCCCTCATTAAATAATGCTTTTTGTATCCTAGGTTTAATTTGTTTTATTTCATCATATTGTAGAAAGAAATATGTTTCAGTAAGGAAATCATTTATTCCTTTTTTACAAAATTCGATTGTTACTATTTTATATAACATATTTGCAATATTCAAATTAAAGGCTTTGATACTGCTATCACTTATATTGTCATCACTACAAAAGAACTTAATAAAGTGCATATCTTCTACTATGCTTTCAGATATACCTAAAATTGTTTTTTTATATTCAAAACATTTTTTTATTTCATTTATCTCGTCAATAATGTATTCCATACTCCTATTATATACAACGGTTAATAAAAGCATTTCGCACACTCCCTTCTTATTACGGTAGTATGTGTGTAATATTAATGTATATGCAAAATAAATTAAACAATTATCGACATATTGCAATTCGCAATAACTTTATGTTATAAAATAAATATAATAAAATATATATTAAATAGGAGTTCAAAATGAAAAACGTTATTGTAGATTTTAGAATTCATAATGATGAAAAAAAATGTTTAATTTCTAAAGGGTATAACTTACTTATTTGCCCTCCGAGTAATCTTTTATATGATGCTGTATGTGGTCACCCCGATATGCTTTTACACATTTGTGGAAATAATATTGTAGTACATAAAGATATGAATAGTGACTTTATACAAAACCTAGTTTTACAAAATTACAAAGTTTATAAATCAAAATCTGCTTTAAAAATGAATTACCCTTATAATATTTGCCTAAATTCATTAAGCATACGTAATCTTTTTGTTCATTTTATTAATTATACCGATGAGAATCTTTTATTGATTACAAAAGATAAAAAATTAGTAAATGTAAAACAAGGTTATACAAAATGTTCTACTTGTATTGTAAATGATCATGCAGTTATAACTAGTGATGTTACTATTGCCAAAGTTCTAAACCTTGAAAAGATAGATGTATTATTAATTCCTCCTGGTGATATTCTTCTTCCAGGGCTTAATTACGGTTTTATCGGTGGTGCAACAGGTCTTATCGAAGATAATGTTTTAGCTTTTTATGGCCACTTAGATTATTATTTATATGGAAAAGAGGTATTGGCTTTTTTAAATAAACACAAGGTAGAACCTGTGTTTTTAAGAGATGGCAAGCTCGTTGATCGTGGTAGTATTTTTAGAATCTAGTAAAAATAAGAGTGTTTCCATATAAACTTTCTCCTGCATTGATTCAAATAAGAGCTTGAAACGTGAAATCACATTAAATAATTCTAATCTTTTGCCAATATAAATTTGTCTAGCGCTCACATTCGGCTTACGCCGGTTCGCTAGCCTTCCTTTAAGTCAGGCTCACGAGAATTTTATATTGTCAAAAGAAGAATTACTAAATGTGATTTCAATGTTTTTGCACTTCTTATTTTGAATCATTTCCGGAGAAAGTTCTTAATTTATGTCATCCTAAATTAAACGCACAAGCTGTCTCCTATATAATAAAAATGAATTATTTAATTATATTATTCATAATGTTTCTACCTGTGAATAAAAATCTAAAACAAAACGAGCTACTTTTAGCACCTTTTATTTTAGCTTAGTTATAACTGCATTATTCTAAATTCTCGTATATTCCTTTTCTACCCTGTCAACGATTAAATTAATATCAACGTCCTCTACCTCTACACTACCTCTTATTTTAAACTCAACTTTACCTTCTGCCATCTTTTTACCAATGGTTATTCTTATTGGAATCCCTATTAAATCAGCCTCTTTAAATTTAATACCCGTTCTTTCATTTCTATCATCTAGCAGTACTTCTATTCCCATAGATATTAGTTTAGTATATATATCCTCTGCAAGCTTAACCTGCTCATCATTTTTAATAACCGCAGCTATAATAACTACTCCATACGGTGCTATTGATAGCGGCCATATAATTCCATTTTCATCATGATGTTGCTCTATTATTGATGCCATAGTTCTATTTACGCCTATTCCATAACATCCCATTATTAAGGGCTTACTCCCACCATCTTCGTCTACAAAAAACGCTCCCATAGACTCCGAATATTTAGTTCCTAGCTTAAATATATGGCCTACCTCTATTCCCTTAGCTATAGTCAAGTCTTCTCCACACTTTGGACATTTATCGCCCTTTTCTACATTTCTAAAGTCACCTACACTTCCCGTAAAATCTCTTCCATAATTCACATTTTTATAATGATATCCAGTATCATTAGCGCCCACAATAAAATTAAACATTTCTAAGATTTCATTGTCCACTAAAATAAACTCACACTTTATGCCAATAGGTCCCGCAAATCCTACTTCTGCGCAAGTGATATCTCTAACTATTTCAACAGGTGCCATTTCAAATTTTAAGACTCCACCAATTGCATTTACAATCTTGGTTTCATTTACTTCTCTATCCCCTCTTATTACGACTACAACAGTTTTTCCGTCCGCTATATATATAAGTGTTTTCGCAATTTTTTCTGAAGTAACATTTAAAAATGCCCCTACTTCCTTTATAGTTCTCGCATCGGGTGTTTTAATTTTTAACAATTCCATTTTATCTTCTTTTGGATTTCTATCGGCCATTATAGATGCTTTTTCAATATTTGCTGCATAAGTACATTTAGAACAAAATACAACCTGATCTTCCCCAATTTCTGATTTCACCATAAATTCAGCTGAGCCATGACCTCCCATAGCACCAGAATCTGCTTCTGCAGGTTTACAATCAATAAAACACCTTTGAAATATTTTGGTATACGCCTCATACATTTTATTATAAGAGATATCAAGTCCTTCATTACTTCTGTCAAAACTATAAGCATCTTTCATTATAAATTCTCTTGATCTTATAACTCCATATCTCGGTCTTCTTTCATCCCGATATTTTGTTTGTATTTGATATAAAATCAACGGAAGTTGTTTATAAGATCTTATTTCATTCCTCACTATGTCCGTAATCACTTCTTCATGCGTAGGTCCCAAACAAAATTCTCTTTCATTTCTATCCTTAAGCTTAAACATTTCAGGACCAAATACCTGCCATCGCCCAGACTCTTTCCATAATTCTGATGGAAGCAAGGCAGATGCTAAAAATTCCTGAGCACCAGCGTCATTCATTTCTTCTCTAATTATATTCTCAATTTTCTTTAGAACCTTAAGTCCAAGAGGCATATAATTATAAATTCCAGAAGCTAATCTTCTCATTAAACCTGCCCTTATCATAAGTATATGACTCGGAGTTTCAGTCTCAGCCGGAACTTCCTTCATGGTATTTAAAAGCATATTTGACATTTTCATTATATATCACTCCTTTTTACTCAAAAAAAATAAACTCTCCCTATATTAGGGCGAGTAATATCGCGGTACCACCTAAATTTATTCTTAAATCTAAAACAGCTTACACTGTAAAGTTAATTAAAACTCAAAAGCAGGTTCGAAATAATTGAAAGTATTTCAGCCGAGAACTTTCTCTCTTTAGTTTAATTTCTACTATTCTTTATCATTGTTTTATTCATTATTAAATTTAATTATGATTATAATCTGATTTTTCAAAATTGTCAATCATGTTTTTAACATTTTATTACATAACCTCAACATAATATTTAATATATTCCAGTTTCTTTTTCTCAGAAGACCTATTTACATAGCTATTGTCGATATAAAGAAAATAAAAAATATCAATATTACAGTACTTTTAATGATTAAGAGCATCATTACCTATTACAAATTTCCCAAATCTTTTAAATGGGTATGTAATAAACTGTGCTTTTCCTTTTATATCTTTACCATCTATATAAGGATTTTCCCATTTTCTAGCATCCAATGAATCTGCTCTATTATCACCGAAAAATAAGTATTTATTTTCTGGAACTTTAAATTTTATATCTAAATCTTCTTTATTTACTACATATGGCTGAGCGATTTCAGTTCCATTTATAAACACACGCCCTTTATCTTTTACAACAACCTCATCCCCTGGAAGTCCTATTAATCTCTTTATTAATACCTCTTTTAGTTCATCAGATTTGAAAACTATTATATCTCCACTTTTTAATTTCGCTTTATTATAAACTTTTGTAACAAGAATTCTATCTCCAACCTTTATAGTTGGATACATTGATCCCGATGGAACCTTAACTTGGAAAAATAGTAGGTTATTTATTAAAACCACCAAAATTATTGCTACAATTATCGGTAATAGCCAGTCTTTGATAATATTTTTTAAAATCTTCATTAATTTAACCCCCTTGTATAGTTAAGATGTGATGATTGGAGTGAAAATAGTCATATATATATATAACAAAATCCATAATTGAATCGCTAATTTAAAAATTTTTTCAGGAATCATAGAAAGACGATACGAATAACAAAAGCTGCCTTGATTTGAATTATAAGAAAGTTTTTGGTATATTCTTTCTTTTGTTCCCTCCGGTGGATCAATTTCTACATCTATCGATTTAAACATTTTTTTAAAAATCTCACCCTCTTTTATCATATAATTCATCTCCTTCTATCTTGTTATATTCATCTCCCGCTATCTTGTTATATTCTTTTTTAAAACTGATTTTTGCTCTTTGTAATATGCCATCAATAGATTTTGGAGTTTTACATAAGTATTTTGAAATATCTTTTACACTATAGTCATCTATATATTTCAGAATAAGAACATACTTATAAATAGGCTTTAATTTATTTAAGGTTTCTAAAATCACCTTTCTAGTTTCCAAATTGATAACCATAAATTCAACATCTTGGTTATCTACTAGATAATTCAGTTCTTCAACATAATTAGGCCCCTCTTTCCTAATATTATCCCTATAATAATTCATTATTTTATTTTTTGCTATTCCACAAAGCCAAGTTTTATATGAACTTGTAGCTTTGTAGTTTATAAGTCCTTTCATAGCACTGATAAATATCTCTTGAACTATGTCTTCAGTAGCTTCTTTATTTGCTGCTAGTCTTAAAAATACAAAAGAATAAACATAATTAAAATTTTTTTCATATATTTCCTTAAAGTTTTCTTTACTTATTTTAAAAATATTTTTTATCATTTTTTCCACCTAACTACTTCTAATGCTAAAGTATATTTTCTATAACTATTCTTAATTTACCATATTTTCAAGTCCTTTCATATCTTTAGTAACATAACTAAATGAAATCCCCCGAAAAACTTAAAAATATATTCGCAGTATTTTCACACTCTATTTTTATACAATAAAAAAAAATAGCCTATCTACTGAAATATCAGTATCTAGACTACTTTTTAATACTTTGGAGGCGCCACCCGGATTTGAACCGGGGAATAAAGGTTTTGCAGACCTTGACCTTACCGCTTGGCTATAGCGCCATTTTATGAAACTTTTAAATAATTGGAGCGGAAGACGAGATTCGAACTCGCGACGTCCACCTTGGCAAGGTGGCACTCTACCACTGAGCTACTTCCGCAACACTGGTGGCTAGACCAGGAATCGAACCAGGGACACGAGGATTTTCAGTCCTCTGCTCTACCGACTGAGCTATCCAGCCATAATGTTTTTTTAAAATTTATTAAATTTTAATGGCGACTCAAAAGGGACTCGGACCCTCGACCTCCGCCGTGACAGGGCGGCACTCTAACCAACTGAGCTATTGAGCCATATGTGGTGGGAACAATAGGGTTCGAACCTATGACCCTCTGCTTGTAAGGCAGATGCTCTCCCAGCTGAGCTATGCTCCCACATGTATTAATGCAACTATTATAGTCTACATCATTTCATAAAACTTGTCAACAACTTTCTGTGTTAATTGTTTTATATACTTGATTACTTACTACTTCGTCGATCATTACTTTATTATATTATAAAATTTCCTCGAAACTGTCAACCCCAAATATAGTCTATATCCATGATTATATCAATTAAAATCGTAGATAATTGAATTTTCTCCATTTACCTACGATTTTCATTTTATAATTATATTCCCCTATACTACCATTTAAAAACATAATTATTATTTAAGATTTAGCCTCTTTAAGTAATTTTCCAATATCCTCATGATTAAACTCATAATTTTTGTTACAGAAATGGCATTTAAGTTCTTCTGTTTTACCATCATTATATATTTCTTCTAAATCCTTTTTGCCTATGCTTATTAATGCCCTCTCAACTCTTTCTCTAGAACAATCACATTTATACATCGGTTTAACCTCTTCATGTATTTTTAATTCCATATCTTCAAAAATGAATTCCAAGATTTCCTCAATGCTCATGCCTCTTGCTATAAAATCAGTTATAGATGGAATTTCTTCAAGTCTATATGTTATCATATCAGCCAAAAATTCATCTGCATCAGGCATCATTTGAATTATAAACCCTCCTGCAGCTTTAACACTCATATCTGTGTCAACTAAAACACCTAGTCCAACAGCTGATGGTGTTTGCTCTGAAACAGTAAAGTAATATGCTAAATCATCGCCAATTTCACCTGTACGTATTGGTACTTGACCTATGTATGGTTCCTTTAGCCCCATGTCTCTTATAACTCTTAAATAACCATCTTTCCCCACTGCGCCACCTACGTCAAGTTTTCCTAGAGCATTTGCAGGTAAATCCACATTAGGATTTCCTATGTACCCTTTTACACTTGAATCAGCATGAGCTGTTACGACCACACCCTTCGCTTCTCCCCCTCCATCAATTTGGAGTGTTAAGCTATCTTTCTCAGACTTTAGAAGTGTGCCCATAAGCGTACCCGCTGTTAGCATTCTACCAAACGCAGCAGCTGCTGTAGGAGCACATTGATGCATGGTCACTCCCTCATTTATTAATTCCGTAGTTATTGCTGCAACTATTCTAACTTGACCTTCCTTTGCAGTAGCTCTAACTAACTTATCCATATACTAGCCTCCAATAAAATCATTTTTTTAGTACATAACATATTCTTTCTGTTTTATCATTTACTACTTTATCTTCATAACTATCCATTTTCTTAATTATTTTAAACCCAATTTTTTTTATAAGGCTTTCCACATATTCTTCTTTATAAGCCCTCTCTAAGTGCATCTCATCAAAACGTCTATATACTTGTCCTTCTTTAACAAAAAAGGTTAAATTCATTTCCACTATATCATTTTCTAAATAATTTTCCCAAATATAGACTACATCATCACTATCGTAATTATAAATATTATTGCCAAGCACCGTAGTCAGCTTATAATAAGAGTTAAGATCAAAAATAAATAACCCATCATTTTGTAATAAATTATAAACCCCTAATAAATATTTTTTAAAATTTTCTTCTTCTAATATATAATTGCTAGAATCTAAACAACAAGTTATAAGATTAAACTTATTATTTAAATCAAGTAAACAAATATCTTGACATACAAATTTTGCCTTTATAAGTTCTTCCCTCATTTTTTTTTCTGCTTGGCTTAACATATCACTAGATAAATCAACTGCCCATATATTTTTAAATGAATTTGCAATTTCTATAGTAAGATTTCCTGTACCACAGGCTAAATCTAAATAACTCTCCATATTTAGGTCATATTCTTTGCAAATACATAATATGTTAACTGCCCATTTTTTATAATCAATATCAGCATTGATTAATTCATCATATATGCGAGCGAACTCTTTATAACAGTCCATATTACATTTCCCCTTTTCCAAAAACTTCTTCTTTAAAACTATATTGGTATATAATATACTACCCTATACACCAAATATTGTCCAAAGTATTTTATAAATATCTTTAAAAATCTTTGTTTTTAGGCAAATTTATACTCTTTTTTCTTTTTGTCATTAATCCTCCAATTCTACCTGTTTCTTCTGCTGTTAATCCACTCCAACCACATTCATCTATTTTACTAGTTAACCCTAATTCTTCTGCTATTTCATATTTTAACGTCTCTCTAAGCATCTCATTCTTAGTTAACTCTTTATTTGTTTTTAATTTAGCTTTTATAACTTTTTTCAAAGGTGTTTTTCCCATAATGTACCTCCCAATTATAATTGTAATATACTATATATTTTACAATTTAGAGGTTTTTTATTCATAATAGCTAAAAAAGTAAATGTTATATTACTTTTTTAAGATTATTAATTTTCGTTTTTTTAATGGATGATTTTGATCTTTTTTAAAAAAAGTATATATATTTTCACATATGGGTTATATAATATAGTAAAGAAAAATATTTTAGTGAGTATTCGTATCTTCTTTAAATTTATTATGAATTAACAAAACGAAATTATTTTTAAAACGAAATGTTTCACTAAAAGCGATCTAAATTAATAGATATATAGTAGTAAATATAAAATAGTTATATGGTTAATAATTATTATTTTCCATATAACTACGAGGAGGTAATCTTATGAGTATTTTTAAAGGTTCTGGCGTTGCACTAATCACTCCATTTAACGAAAGAGGAGTGGATTTTAAGAAACTTGAAGAATTAATAGAATGGCAAATTACCAGCAAGACAGATGCTATTGTAGTATGTGGTACTACTGGTGAAGCTTCTACAATGACTGAACAAGAAAAAAAAGAAACTATAAAATTTGTAGTTGATTTAGTTAATAAGAGGATCCCAGTAATTGCGGGTACAGGTAGTAATAGCACTGCCGATGCAATAAGTATGAGTAGATGGGCGGAGAAAATAGGAGTAGATGGATTACTTGTAATTACACCTTACTACAATAAAACTACTCAAAAGGGCTTAATTGAACATTTCAAAGCAATTGCAAATAGTGTAACTTCACCAATCGTTATCTATAATGTCCCTTCAAGAACAGGCATGAATATTAATCCAACCACACTTTTAGAATTATGCGTAATACCAAATATTGTAGCAATTAAAGAAGCAAGTGGAAATATAGGTCAGATAGCTCAAATTAAATCACTATGCAGAGATAACTTAGATGTATATTCAGGTAATGATGACCAAGTTATACCTATATTATCATTAGGTGCTATGGGAGTTATCTCTGTTCTCGCAAATATAATTCCTACAGACATGCATAATATGTGCGAATTATATTTTAATGGTGAACATGAAAAAGCTTTAGAAATTCAACTTGGGTACCTTCCTCTTAACAACGCAGTATTTATAGAAACTAACCCCATCCCTGTGAAAACGGCTATGAATCTTATGGGAATGGGTGTTGGCCCTTTAAGACTACCTTTATGTGAAATGTACGAAAATAATTTAGAATTTCTAAAAAAAGAATTAAAAGAATATAATATCCCTTTAAAGGAGGAAAACTAATGATTAAAATGCTTCTAAATGGTTGCAATGGAAAAATGGGCAAAGTTATTTCTGAAATGGCTAAAGATTCTGCTACAATATCAATTGTTGCTGGTGTTGATAGAGATTCATCTAATTTAGACTACCCATGTTATGACAGTATACTAAAATGTGAAGTTGATGTAGATGTAATTCTAGATTTTTCAAGACCGGATGCTTTAGATAGTTTGTGCACGTATTCTAAAGAAAAAAATATTCCTATTGTATTTTGTACTACTGGGTTCTCTCCAGAGCAATTATTAAGGATTGATTCTCTAAGTAAAGAAATCCCAGTATTTCATTCTGCAAACATGTCTATAGGAATAAATATTGTTAATAATTTACTCAAAAATATTAGCAAAATGCTTTATAAAGATTTTGATATTGAAATAATAGAAAAACACCATAACCAAAAAGTTGATGCACCAAGTGGTACTGCTCTACTTCTTGCAAATACTATTAAGGATTCTATAAATGATGACATGTTCTTCGTTAAAGGAAGAGATGGATCAAGCAAAAGACAACCTAAAGAAATAGGCATTCATGCTATTCGTGGTGGAAACATTATAGGTGATCATGAAGTTATATTTGCGGGGAAAGGCGAGTGTATTGAAATCAAGCATACTGCCATATCAAGAGATGTTTTCGCTATAGGTTCACTTAAAGCATGTGAATTTATATATGGTAAAAACAAAGGTCTATACAATATGGACGATGTAGTTAATATGTCCCTATAGCCCTTAATAAATAAAGCCTTGGAACGGATATTTATCCGCTCCAAGGCTTTTATTAAATTTCTTAATCAACTTTCACATTTCAAACTCTTATTTCAAATTACGTAGGAGAAAATTCATACGAATCCAAAACTTATTTTCAAAAAAAATCACTGTGATAAAGTTGCGATCCATTTTTCCATTCTATCTAAAGCCTCTTTTAACACCTCTAAACTATAAGAATATGAGATCCTTATAAAACCCTCTCCTCCTATGCCAAAAGCTGAACCAGGCACAACAGCAACCTTCCCTTCATATAACAATCTATTGCAAAATTCTTCACTGCTCATACAAAATCTAGTTATAGATGGAAATATATAAAAGGCACCTCTAGGAAGCGTTATAGCCATTCCCATTTGCTTTAATCTTTTATATACATATTCTTTTCGTTTTTCAAACTCTAATTTCATATTTTCTACATCATGTTTGCAAGAAAGTAATCCTTCATATGCGCCCCATTGAGATATTGAGGTGGCACATGAAACATTATACTGGTGTACTTTCATTATATTATCCATAATATATTTACTTGCACAAACATAGCCTACGCGAAGCCCAGTCATTGAAAACATCTTAGAAAATCCACCTACTAAAATTACCTTATTTCTTAATTCATCAATTTGAGCTAAAGAATAGTATTCTTCATAACATAATGAACTATACATTTCGTCACTTATTATGTAAATATCTTTTTCTCTTAAAATTTCAACAAGTTTATCTCGCTCGAATCGTGATAATATTGCTCCAGTCGGGTTCGATGGATGAGACATAACTAAAAGCTTAGGCTTCTCCTCATCAATAAGTTTAGTTATCGCATCAAAGTTAATGGTAAAATTTTCATTAAGATTATAATTAATTACTTCTCCACCAAAAATCTTAACACAACTCTCATAGGCCGGGTAAGCTGGTGTAGGCACTAAAACCTTATCGCCAGCATTTAAAAACGCCGCAAATATACATAGAAGCGCTTCACTTCCACCCACAGTTACCGTTATCTCATCAGCTAAATAGTTAATATCCATTTCTTTCAAAAAATCAGAAATTGCACCTCGAAGTTCTGGAATACCAGCATTAGTTGTGTATCCTGTTTTATTATCATCTATAGCTTTAATCATGGCATTTTTAATATTTTTAGGTACTGGAAAATCAGGTTGCCCAAGTGTAAGTGAAATTGCCCCCTTTACTTTTGTAACCTTATTAGAAAACTTTCTAATTCCAGAAATTTCTACGTTATTTACATTGTTTGAAAACAAATTATTCATAATATCATCCTTTTCTAGTGTTTGCATTATAAGTATTTTACTATATAATAGAATAAAAATCAGTATTTTTTTAATTATTCTGATATATTGATAACATTTTGTTTATTTAATATAGATTTTGTTATATCATTTACATTATGTATAACAAAATCAAATGCATAAAAAAAATAATTTGGCTTAATACTTATAATACGAAAGGAGAGTTACTATGATGAATTATGATTTAACAGACCCTTATGAAATTGCAAGATACATAAAAGAAGCTAAGAAGGCTACCCCAATTAAACTTTATGTTGATGGGGATTTATCACAATGTGAGTTTGGAAATATAGAAAACTTTGGTAGTGGAGATTTCTATATGCTTTTTGGAGAAAGTGAAGAGGTATCAGAATTTCTAATAAAGTATAAAAACAAAATTAAAAAATTCAAACTAGAACAAGACAGACGAAACTCTGCCATTCCTTTAATAGACCTTAAAAATATAGATGCAAGAATTGAACCAGGTGCAATTATACGTGATAAGGTTACTATAGGTAAAAATGCTGTTATTATGATGGGCGCTGTAATTAATATAGGTGCTGAAATTGGTGATGAAACTATGGTAGATATGAATGCTGTGGTTGGTGCACGTGGAAAACTAGGTAAAAGAGTTCATTTAGGAGCAGGCGCTGTAGTCGCAGGAGTCCTTGAGCCACCAAGCAAAAGTCCTTGTGAAATTGGAGACAATGTTTTAATTGGAGCAAATTCCGTAATACTCGAAGGAGTAAAAATCGGTAAAAACTCTATAGTTGCAGCTGGATCCGTAGTTGTAAATGATGTCCCTGAAAATGTTGTAGTTGCTGGAACTCCAGCAAAAATAATAAAAAATGTAGACAGTAAAACTAAAGACAAAACTAAATTACTTGATGATTTAAGAAAGTAATAGCACAAGGAGCATATATTACTACAATTGCGTTTCACTTCGCTAAGTAATTCTAAAATAATTTAAATAAAAAATGCTAAAAAGTACAAACTCGCTATCGCTCAAACATGTACTTTTCTTAACGCACTCTTCATTAAAATTATTTTGAATTACTAAGCTTGTTCAAATGCAATTTACGTAATATATGCTCTTTTTTTACTAACTATATTTATTAAATACAAGATACTAAACAGTACAAACTCTCAAAAATTCAAGCATATACTGTTTTTGATGTATCTTACAATAAATTCAGTAAAGGATTACTAAAGCTAAAAAAATATACTATATAACGTCCAGAACTTCAAAGCTCTGCTCTTCTTCTACTATATTATTTGATTCTACTATGCTTTCACCATCTTTGTTAACTTTCTCCATTTTAGATATAGATACCTCGTATGCTACTTTTTTTATAACTTCATCATCTGATAATTTCTTTTGATATTCTCTACTTTGAAGTCTTCCCCAAATTCTTATATTATCTCCTACTTCAAGACTTTTACAGAATCTAGAATTTCTTCCCCAAGCAATCGTAGGAATGTAATCGGATTTATTATACAGTCTGTTGACTGCTAAAAGCATGTCAGCAATTTCTCTTCCAAAAGGAGTAGTTCTATATACTGGATTTTTGCAGATATAACCATCTAAGAATATTTGATTTGGATTTTTACTACGTTCTTCACATATTTTAATATCTCTAGCAAATACTGTTAATATTAACCTATTAGATCCATTAACAAATTTATTATAGGACCTAAGTTGACCTTCAACTATGAATTCATTCCCTATCTTAATATCAATTCCTGCTATTAGTCTTTCAGAAATTGTTATTGTTAAGATATCAGTTGTTTCGCTAAGTCTCCATACCTCAAAATCAAATACGTAAAACCCCTCACCATACATTTCATGACTAAATTTTAGTTCAGATACTACTTTTCCTTCTAAATAAATCTTATTGTTTAACATAACATTATCCATCATAATCCCTCTTTCCCCTTAGTTTTTTTTATTAGACTTTCCTTAGAATATAAGTATTCATTTTTCTGATGTAATATACCTAATACTTAAATAATTCTTTTACATTTATTTTTCCATAATTAATATTAATTGGTATTCCCATTATAATACAAATACGCATTGAATTTCAATACATTTATATTTTATTTTTGTATTTGTTTTCCCGCTGCATCTATATAATAATTTTTTTTGTATATAAGGTCCGATACCTTCACAAATGTATATCCTTTATCCTTTAAATATTGTAAAATTTTAGCTAAGTTTTGAGGTGTATATTTTGCATTATTGTGAAATAAAAGTATAGAACCTGACTTAGCATTTTTTATTATTCTATTATACTCAATTTCTGCGCCTTGTTCTTTCCAATCAATACTGTCTACGTCCCATTGAATACAATAATGATTCGTAGCTTCTACAGTTTCAACGACTAAGTTATTATATTCCCCTGATGGGCACCTAAAAAGTGTTGTTCCCTTTCCTGTTATATCCATTATTTTGGCATCCGTCGTATCTATTTCCTTAATCATTTCTTCTTTGGATATTGTAGTCATCATAGGATGCTTATTTGAATGATTTCCTATTTCATGCCCTTTCTCATACATTATCTTTAACTTACCTGGATACTGGTCTACCCATGCCCCCACTACAAAAAATGTTGCTTTAGCATTGTACTTATCTAATATCTTTAATATCTCATCTGTTTTGTCATCACCCCAACTTGCATCAAATGAAATTGCAATTTTTTTCTCCTTAGTATCTACGTTGTAAATTGGTAATTTACGCTGTGCTCCTGCAAATGCACCATTAGTTTTAAAATTATAAATTCCTATAACCGTAGAAACTCCGATAAAAATCATACAGAATATTATTAAATTTTTTTTTATGTAACTCATACCATCCTATTCTCCCCTTATACCTTATACTTTAAATTTATATTCTAAAACTCAATAAATATGTATAATTTAACCTGCTAATTTGCATTTTATAAAAATTTAGATAAAACATAAAAATTAATAGCACCGAATTATTTCAGTGCTTTTTATGTTATACTGTTTATAGTTAATTTTACATAAAAAAGACATTTCACTAATGTTTTTGATTAGGCTAATTACAAGGAGGGACAGATATGTTTGAAGATGCTTTAGAATTAGCTGAAAATAAGCTTCTTTTACTTTATATATTTTATAAAATAAAGCTCCCTATTTCCAATATCCAAATAACACAAATTATTTTAGAAAATAATTTTATAAATTATTTTACTCTGCAACAATATATTACAGAACTTATTGCGTCTAACCTGATTAAGCATACTGAGCAAAAGGGTAAACATAGATTGGTCATTTCACAAAAGGGTGATAATGTCCTATCCTTATTTAAAGAAAGAATTTCTGAAAAGAAGATTGAGCTTATCGATAATTATTTAAAAGCTCATATTGAAAACATCAAGAAAGAACTAACAGTTAGTGCTGATTATACAATAGAAAACAATAACAACTATTTAGTTAACCTAATTGCTTCTGAAGATAGTTTTACACTTATAGATATTAAACTTAGTGTAACCTCAAACAAACAAGCGCAAAATCTATGCACCAAATGGAGAAAAGAACCCTCTAAACTTTATGCTAAAATAATAAACCTTCTTATAGATGACTAATCTTCGTATCGAAGCTTTATCTTCTTTTAGAAGCTTTATCTTCGTTTCGAAGCTTCTAATCTTCTTACAGAGGCTTTTTCATCTTATAGAAGCGTCATTCCTGTAGGCTCTGTGCCAATAGAAATGGCTTTTTTATTTTCTGTTATTTTATCAATTCTAAAAAGCAAATTATTATAATTATCCCCTACATACAAATATTTTTCATCCTCTAGTATTCCTCTAGGCATCCCTCCAACTTCAATTCTTTTTATCTCTTTGTATTTATTTATATCTAATATACTCACAGTACCATCTCCAAAATTTGATACGTAACAAAATTCCCCATTGAAATACATGTCCACAGGTGAATTCCCAACAGGTATTTTATTTAATACATTACAATTTTTTAATGAAATAATATTAATACAACCTTTATTATCCATACCTATATTACTCTCACAAACTAAAATATAATTTCCATCTGGAGTAATTACCGCTTTAGTAGGATATGCTCCTACCCTAATTTCTTTAATATTTCCATTCTGAGCACAATCTATTAATGTTATGCTGTCACTATTCATATTGGCTACTATAATAAGCTCCTTTTTTTTACAAATATAAATACTATGGGGTGAATTACCACAAGGAATTGCCTCTACAATGTTTTTTTTCTCTAAATCAAAAACTATTATATCATCAGAGTCTCCACAGATAACATAAGCCTTGTTATCATAAACGGATAAATCATTACAGTGCATGCCTATAAAATAACTCTCTATTTCATAATTATAAGTATTAACAATAGAAATACTATTATCATAACTATTAGCTGTTAATATCTTATTTTCATAAACATATATACCATGAGGACCAATTCTTTTGAGATTTTGTTTATCCAAATATATTTTTTCTTCTTCTATAAACAAATCTAGGTTAACCTTTGATATGCAATCCGATGAAGTACTACATACATACAAGTTCCTCAAATTCCTCACCTCCTCATAATCATAATATGAAGATAGTTATAATATGCTAACAATGTTTTAATAAAAATTAATTTCTTGAAAAGAATAGACTTCATAGTATATAATAATTAATGTGATTAATAAATTCTCGAAAGATGGAGGAATAAAATATGTATAGTTATAAGCCAAAAGGCGTTTGTTCAAGAAATATAGATTTTGAAATAGTTGATAATAAAATAACTGAAATTGGTTTTACAGGAGGATGTGCAGGTAATTTACTTGGAATTTCAACCCTAGTAAAAGGGATGGATGTTCAGGAAGCTATAAAAAAACTTAAAGGTATTAAATGTGGAGACAAAAGCACTTCTTGTCCTGACCAATTAGCAGTAGCGCTTGAAGAATTCGTTGCAAATGCTTAATTAATTTATATAAAAAGACAAGGCTCATATTATTTAACAATATGAGCCTTGTCTCTTTTTTAAAGTTTATTGTATATGGACATTTCGTATTATTTTTCTCATATCTCCCACCATGTATAGAGATCCTGACACTAATAGTAAATCATCATCTTCGCAGTAGCTCAATGCTTTTTTATAAGCCAACTCGTAGTCTTCAATTGACTCACATTTTGATGTATATTTTTCTACTTGAAATTTCAATTCTTCCGAAAGCTCTGCGCGCTCGCTGTGAGGAGTAACAGTAATAACTCTGTATACCTTTGGAACTATAGTTTGTATCATCTCTTCCACTTGTTTATCTGCAAGAATTCCTAGAATTAATATAATCTTATTGTAATTAAAATACATATCAATGCTTTCTGTAAGGTTTTTAATACCATCTATATTATGAGCGCCGTCTATAACAACTAAAGGCCTTCTATTCATCACCTCAAGCCTCGCTGGCCACACTACGTTCATAAGTCCAGCTATTATGTTATCTTTACTAATAATGACGCCTTGGCCCACAAGAGCCTCTATAGCATGTACTGCTACCGAGCAGTTTAGTAATTGATGCTTACCTAAAAGTGCTAAATCAATAATATAATCATTATTTAAAGTTTTAATTTCTATTTTCTGAGTTATCGCATTATGTTTATAAGGCACTTGTCCTTCCATTAATGTAATAATAACCTGATTTAAATTCTCTTTGCCTAAATATACAGCTGAATCCCTAAGTACTTTTATTAATTGACATTTTTTTTCTCCACATGTTTTTTCTATTACATCGTAACTTTGTTTTTTCTGTGGATACACAACTACAGGGATTCCACTCTTTATGATGCCTGCCTTTTCATAAGTTATCTTTTCCAAAGTATCTCCGAGTATTAAAGTATGATCAAGACTTATGGATGTTATAATGCTTAAAATAGGTGTAATTACATTTGTTGAATCAAGCCTTCCTCCAAGCCCTACTTCTATAACCGCAAAATCTATATTGTTTTTATAAAAATATAAAAATCCAGCACAAGTTATAATTTCAAATTCTGTTGGATTAATGTATCCAAGTTCCACTACCTTTTCTACAGCTTTAGAAACCTCTGTTATAATATCACTTAAATCATCTTTAGAAATGTTTTTATTGTTTATTTGTATCCGTTCTTCAAACTCCTCAATAAATGGTGAAATATATGAACCTACCTTATATCCAGCTTCCACAAGAATACTACTCACCATTGCCGAAGTTGAACCTTTCCCATTAGTCCCTGCAATATGTATACACTTTAATTTTTTATGTGGATTTCCTAAAAGTTCTAATAATTTTTCAGTTCTATCAAGCCCAAGTTTGCTGCCAAACTTAGCTGTATTTGTTATATAAGATCTAGCCTCATCATAGTTCATGTTTATCATTCCTTTCAAACCTAACTTCTTTCTATTAAATTCTATACTAACTTAGAAACAGTTACCAACCTTTTGTTGTAAATATATATAATATTTATTTCTATTTTATCAAATACTAATGTAAATTAAATAAAAAAAGAGAAAGAGCGATAAATAATGTTATCACTCTTCCATTTACACTTTCTTCATTATATGTTCAAAAATTATTTAAATAAATGACAAGCTACAGAATGTCCTGGTTTTATTTCTTTTAGCTCTGGTGTTTCACTTGCGCAACAATCCATAACGTATTTGCATCTTTGACGGAATCCACACCCAGGTTTAGTGTTTATTGGACTTGGAACTTCTCCCTCCAGCATTATCCTATTTTTATTTTTAGATTCAATAGGATCAGCAACAGGAATAGCTGATAATAACGCCTTAGTATATGGATGTAATGGATCTTCATATAGAATACCACTTGGGGCAAGTTCTACAAGCTTTCCTAAATACATTACACCAACTCTATCAGATATATGTTTAACCATAGATAAATCATGTGCTATAAACAAATAAGTTAAACCAAGTTCCTTTTGAAGCTTAATCAATAGATTAACTACTTGAGCTTGAATAGAAACATCTAAAGCAGAAATAGGTTCATCACATACAATAAATTTAGGCTCTATAGCAAGTGCTCTAGCTATACCTATTCTTTGCCTCTGACCGCCAGAAAATTCATGTGGGAATCTAGATGCATGCTCTTTGTTTAATCCAACCAGTTGAAGTACTTCCTGAATTTTTTCTGCTTTCTTTTTTCCTGTATAGAGTTTATGTATATCTATACCTTCTCCTACAATATCTCCAACAGTCATTCTAGGATTCAATGATGCATAAGGATCTTGAAATATTATTTGTGCGTGCCTACAAAAGTCCCTTTTAGCTTTACCCTTAAGCCCATGGATATTTACGCCTTCAAATATTACTTCTCCAGCTGTTGCTGGATACAGTCCCATTACAGTTCTCCCACACGTGGTCTTACCGCAACCTGACTCACCAACTAGTCCTAATGTTTCTCCTTTTTTGATTGTAAAGGAAACATCATCAACAGCTTTAAGTGTTTCGTTTTTTCCAACTTCGAAATATTTTTTTAAATTTTTTACTATAATTAAATCTTCGCTTTTATTTTCAGCCATTATTTTGCACCCCCAATTTCAAATGGCACTTCTACTTTAGGTGCATTCGGATGTTGTAACCAACATAAAGCTTCATGAGTATCAGTGATTATAGTAGCTTCTGGCATTTCTTGTTTACATATTTCCATAGCATATTCACACCTTGGAGCAAATGGACAACCAACCGGAGGTTTTACCAAATCAGGTGGCGTTCCTTTAATAGAATACAAACTATCTTTATGACCAGTTTCTAATCTAGGAACTGATTGAAGTAGTGCCCATGTATATGGATGTTTCGGATTATAGAATATTTCATCCGTACTGCCTCTCTCTATTATCTTACCTGCATACATAACTTGGATTCTATCTGCAACATCTGCAACTACGCCTAGATCATGTGTAATTAAGACAACAGCTGTACCTAGTTTATTCTGAAGTTCCTTTATAAGATCCATTATTTGAGCTTGAATTGTAACATCTAGTGCTGTTGTAGGCTCATCTGCTACAAGAATTTTAGGAGAACATGCAAGTGCAATGGCAATCATCGCACGCTGCCTCATTCCGCCAGAAAATTCATGTGGATATTGTTTAACCCTTCTCTCTGCATTTGGAATGTTAACAAGTTTCAACATTTTTATAGCCTCATCCATAGCCTCATGTTTTTTCATATTTCTATGGATAATTAAACTTTCTGCTATCTGTTTTCCAATAGTCATAGTAGGATTTAAAGAAGTCATAGGATCTTGGAAGATCATACTAATTTCAGCGCCCCTAAAATGTCTTAATTGTTCGTTATTCATTTTTAAAATATCATTACCTTTATATAATATTTCAGAACCATCTTTAATCTCACCTGGTGGAGTTTGTATTAATCTCATAAGAGATTTAGCTGTTACTGTTTTTCCACAACCAGATTCTCCTACAACTGCAAGAGTTTCACCCTCATTTACTTCAAAGCTTATGCCCCTTACAGATTGAACTTCTCCAGCATATGTATGATACGAAACTCGTAAATTTTTAACTTCAAGTAACTTTGACATGCTTTTTCGTCCTCCTTACTGTCTAAGTTTTGGATCAAGAGCATCTCTTAAACCATCACCAAGTAAATTAAATGCTAACATAGTTACACTTATTGCTATTGCTGGAAATATAAATTCATGAGGATGAAACATCATCTGACTTTGACCAGCAAAAATTAATGCTCCCCAACTAGTTTTAGGTGATTGAATACCAAGCCCAAGAAAGCTTAAAAATGCTTCATCAAAAATAAAGGCAGGTATATCCATAGACATATAAACAAGTATAATTCCAATTGTATTAGGAATTAAATGTTTTGCAATGATTCTAGTCGGACTAGCACCTAGTGCTTTAGCAGCTAAAACATACTCCGATTCTTTAAGTTGCATAACTTGTCCTCTAATTAAACGGGCTATGCCTGTCCATCCCGTAATGCAAAGTGCAATAATTATTGTTCCTTCTCCTGCTGGCAATACCAATAACAACAAAATAACAACAATAAGATATGGTACACTTACAATTATTTCAACTATTCTCATAAGTATTGTATCTACGGCTCCACCAAAATATCCACATATACCGCCGTATACACATCCAACAAGAAGTTCAATCAAAGTACCAATAAATCCAATTCTTAATGATACTCTCGCACCCATCCATAACCTTGCAAACATATCTCTTCCTAAATTGTCAGTTCCAAACCAATGTTTTGCCATTGGACTCTTATCTAAAATATTATAATTTTGAGTTTGATAATTTACTGATGAAATCATTGGTCCTATGATAGACATAATTATAACTATTATCAAAATCACCATAGAAAGCATAGCGACTTTATTTTTCTTAAGTCTTCTCCATGCATCTTGCCAATAACTTACATTAGGCCTTACCATAACATCTAAATCTTTCTTCGAATACCCTATAATTTTAAATAAATCTTTGCTATATTTTTTCATGCCTTCTCTCCTTATCCTTTCCTTTGAGTTAATTTAATTCTAGGATCAACTAAAACGTAAACTATATCTACAATAAGTAAAGAAACAATGTACAAGAAAGCAAAAAACACAGTTAATGACATAACTACAGTATAATCTCTATTAGAAATTGCAGAAACTAATTCTCTACCGAGCCCCGGCACACTGAATATGCTCTCTACAACTAAGGAACCAGTGATTACGTATGCTATTCTAGGTCCTATCATTGTAACTACTGGTAGTATTGCATTTCTTATAATATGTTTCCATACTAAAGAGACCTTACCAACACCTTTTGACTTTGCAGTCAAAACATAGTCTTGATTAATTACTTCAAGTACTGAAGTCCTCATAAACCTTGCATTTGATGCAAGTCCAGCCATAGCAAGTGCAATGGAAGGTAATAATGAGTATCTATATATATTGAATAGACTACTAGAAGACCATCCCGCTATTTTTAAACCAAATTTTGCTCCAAGGCCATATTGTAGAAGAATTGCTAAAACAAAACCCGGAACGCAAACCCCAATAAGTGCAATAAATATTACGGTATAATCTACCCATGTATTTCTCTTAAACGCCGCAATAATTCCTAAAAATATTCCAAAAACAAGTCCTATTCCTACCGCTTGAAGAGCTAATCTTAATGACACTGGAAATTCTTTTGAAATAATATCATTAACCTTCTGTCCTGGATAATGTATTGACATTCCTAAGTCACCGTGTACTAAATTCTTAATATATGTACCATATCTTACATACTCTGGTTGATCTAGTTGATATTTTTTCATAATTTCTGCAGCTACTTTTTTATCAAGAACCTTACCTGCTGAAGCAGTTATAGGATCTCCTGGTATAGCATTTATAAGCACAAATGTAATAGTCGCAACAACCCAAAGTGTAATGATCATATAGCCAATCCTCTTTATTATATATTTAGCCATACAAATACTTTCCTCCTATCATAAAATTACTGCAACAAAGCCAAATTAGCTCTGTTGCAGTGTTGATTAAAATCTAATTACTATTTACCTGATACATATGCTGTTTTAAGGTCGTAATATCCACCAAATAATGGTACATACATTCCTTTTAAATAAGTCTGCATGAATGAATCAACTTGTTTGTAGTAATATGGAGAAACAGCAGCATCTTTAGCTACAAGAAGATCTTCTGCCTCTTTAAATATAGCTACCCTTTTTTTAGCATCTAATTCCGTTTTTCCTTTTTCAATTAAAGCGTCATATGCTGGATTATTATATTTACCATTGTTATTTCCATTTTTCGATGTAAATATATTAAAGAAAGAAATAACATCGTTGTAATCAGCACCCCATCCACCAGAGCAAAGATCAAATTCACCAGCTGTTCTAGCTTTAAAATATGAAGGAGCATCTACTGCATAAGTAATTGAAACATTTATTCCAAGATTTTTCTTATATTGAGCTTGAATAAACTGAGCTTGAGCTGTTGTAATTGAAGTTGCTTTTGGCATTAATAACTTTAAAGTAACCTTTGATGCATCCGAACTTAAACCTAATTCTTTTAATCCCTCAGCTAAAAGTTTTTTTGGATCATCTTTAACAGTTTTTAATGCTTCTGGTACCGCTTTTCTAAACTCCTCATCACCAACCATTATCTTACTAGGAACTATACCCTCAGCAACATAATGTTTTTTAAATACTGTATTTATTTGAACTTGTCTATCATAAGCAAGTGATAGAGCTAGTCTTACCTTAGCATTTGATAATGCTTTAGTCTTATTATTAAAGATAAAGTAATATACTGATGGATCATTACCCTTAAGGTAAGAAATTTCACCTGCTGTTGCTTTCGTTTGTAGTGGTTTAAGGTAATCAGTAGCTCCTACAATCATATCAAGTTCTCCAGCACTAAACATTTTATTGTACGTAGCTGGTTCATCAATTATCTGAGCATTAACAGTTGTTAATTTTACATTAGCTGCGTCCCAGTAATTAGCATTTTTTGTGTAAACAACTTTGGCACTTTTTACATGATCCGATACTACGAATGGTCCATTATAAACCATGCCTTTGAAATCTTGGCCATATTGATCTCCTAATTTTTTCACTATATCTTCTCTTTGTGGAACTAATCCTTTAAAGTTTAATGTAGTTTCAAAATAAGCACTTGGTGATTTAAGTGTAACCTCAAATGTATTGTCATCAATTGCTTTAACTCCCAAATCACTTGGTTTAGCTACTCCTGTTTCAGTCGCGCCCTTAACTCCCATTTCATTAAGGAATCCTAGATAATCTTGGCTTACTTTTGGATTAGAGAGTCTTTGCCATCCGTATACATAATCCTGCGCTCTAACTGCCTTTCCATCAGACCACTTACTAGCTCTTATATGAAAAGTGTAAACTTTATGGTCAGCACTAACTGTCATCTTATCAGCACCAGCAAGAATACTTATAACTTTACCATCCTTTGTAACTTCCCTCATAAGTCCTTCATCAACGTTTGTAAGTGTAGTGAAAGATTCCATATCACTTATTACCGCTGGATCGAGTGATGTGTAATCATAACCTAAAATGTTTGCAGTTTGATCAGCATCAAGCTTAGTCTCTGTTGATTTTGTAGTACCTGCACTATCTCCACTTTTAGCTCCGCAACCTACTAGTGCCACACTTAACACTAAGGCTACAATTAGTACTGAAACAATTTTCTTGCTTTTCATTAATAGTCCCCCCTTAATCAATAAATAATTACTTCTAAATAAAATTCTTCTCTCAATAAAATCAAAGAAAAATAGTACAAAATTCAGCTTCGCATCCTCTAAGTAAATATACTTATATTAACATCATTCATTCAAATGCAAATTTGGGTTGTCGCGCTTCACATGTCCAGTCTCTCTCAATTTTGAATAAGAAATAGATTAATAATTTAATTTTTGTAATATTTAATATTATTAGAATACTAGCAAAAAAATAAATAAATGTCAACTACTATTTTTAATTTAATATTAAATTTCTTCATATAATTTATAATTTATTTGTATATTATTAATTGTTTATTCATTTTTATTATGAATTATGCATAAAAGTATTATTTAATAATATTTACGTGTATATTTATACAATTTTCTTATTAGATAATACTAAATTTAATCCTCATTAATTCACATTATTAATATAAATCAAGTAAAAACTTCATATTTTTTTATTATTGCTAATATCTTTCACATTCTTTAATGTCATGAACCTTTTTTATTCTTTTTTTTCAATATTCTTTTTTTTGAAAATATTGAATCTTTTCATCCCATTTTTTTTTACTACAACAAAAAACTACAGAATAGACATTACTTAAATGTCTATTCTGTAGTTAGCATTTTTCTCTATTAAAATTCTACTTCAAATTTTCTATACTTAAAATCACTGAATTATACATTTCTTTATATTTTTCACCTTTAGCTTTTTCCTCTTCTACTACCTCAGCTGGTGCTTTAGCTGTGAATCTTTCATTACAAAGCTTTTTCTCTACCCTATCTATTTCTTTTTTTAGTTTATCTTTTTCTTTGTTTAATCTTTCCAATTCTTTTTCTAAATCTACAAGCTCGAGTAATGGCATATATATTTCAGCACCTTTAGTTACTACTGTAACTACATTCTCTGGTGATTGTGATTTAGATTCTAAAAATTTAACTTCACTAGCTGATGCAAGTTTTTGGAAGTATACCATACCTTCTTCAAATGCTTCTTTTGCCTCTATAGCATATATAAATACTTTAGCCTTTCTTGAAGGTGCTACATTCATTCCTACCCTAGCATTTCTTACATCTTTTATTGCTTCTATTATATAGTTCATTTTTTCTTCTGATTTTTCGTCTTTAAGCGACTCATCAAATTCAGGCCACTTAGCGATTGTTATAGATTCATATTCATTTTCTAAATGAGTATAAATTTCTTCTGTTATAAACGGCATAACTGGGTGAAGTAATTTAAGCCCTGTTTTTAATACTTTGTTCAATACATTTAATACTATGCCTTTAGCTTCACAATCATCTGCATATAATACTGGTTTAACAAGTTCAATATACCAATCGCAAAATTCTGTCCACATAAAGTCATGAGTCTTTTGAAGTGATATTCCTATTTCATATTTCTCAATATTTTCTGTAACTTCTTTTGTCACAGTATTCATTCTTGATAATATCCACTTGTCTGCAACTGTGTAATTTTTACTCTCTTTATATTTCGTCATTAATTCATAGTTATTATTCATCATAACAAATCTAGATGCATTCCAAATTTTATTAGCAAAGTTTCTAGCTGCTTCAACTCTTGATTCATAGAACCTTATATCACTGCCTGGTGAATTTCCAGTTGCAAGCGAGAATCTTAATGCATCCGCTCCATATTGGTCTATTACATCTAATGGATCAATACCATTTCCTAGTGACTTAGACATCTTTCTACCTTGATCATCGCGAACCATTCCATGTATTACTACTGATTCAAATGGTACCTCCCCTAAATTATATAGACCCGAAAATATCATTCTTGCAACCCACGGGAATATAATATCGTATCCAGTTACTAATACACTTGTTGGATAAAAATGCTTTAAATCCTCTGTATTATTTGGCCAACCAAGCGTTGAGAAAGGCCATAATGCAGAACTGAACCAAGTATCAAGAACGTCTTTATCTTGATTAAGATTTGTACTATTACATTTGCTGCAGTTTGTTGGAGCGTCAACAGAAACTATAACTTCACCACAGTCTTTGCAGTACCATACTGGAATTCTGTGTCCCCACCATAATTGCCTTGATATACACCAATCTTGAATATTTTCCATCCAATGAAAGTATGTTTTGTCAAATCGTGCCGGAACAAATTTTGTTTTATTTTCTCTTACTGCATCAATAGCTGGTTTTGCAAGAGATTCCATTTTAACATACCATTGCTCAGATAGTATTGGCTCTACAGTAGTTTTACATCTATCATGAGTACCTACATTATGAGCATGGTCTTTTATTTTAACAAGTAATCCAGCCTTTTCTAAATCTTCAACAATAACTTTTCTTGCCTCATATCTATCAAGACCTGAGTATTTTCCATACCCATCGCTTATAGTTGCATTTTCATTTAAAATTACTATTTGCTCTAAATTATGTCTTTTACCTATCTGATAATCATTAGGATCATGTGCTGGAGTTATTTTAACTGCACCTGTTCCAAACTCTATATCAACATAATCATCTGCAACTATTGGTATTTCTCTGTTTACTAGTGGAAGCATTATTGTTTTGCCTATTAAATGTGTATAACGAGGATCTTTAGGATTTACTGCAACAGCGGTGTCTCCAAGCATAGTTTCCGGCCTTGTAGTAGCTATTTCTAAAAATTCATCCGTGCCTACTATTGGATATTTTATATGCCAAAAATGCCCCTCTTGTTCTTCAAACTCTATTTCAGCATCTGAAATTGCCGTCATACATTTTGGACACCAATTAGTTATCCTATTTCCCTTATAAATAAGTCCATCATTATATAATTTGACGAACACTTCTCTTACCGCATGATTTAAATTTTCATCCATAGTAAAACTTTCACGGGTAAAATCAACGGAGCATCCCATTTTTCTTATTTGGCCTCTTATTTTTGCTCTATACTCATTAGTCCAATCCCATACTTTTTCTAGGAAAGCTTCTCTTCCCATTTCTTTTTTCTTAAGACCTTGTTTTAAAAGTTCATTTTCAACTTTTACCTCTGTTGCAATACTAGCATGGTCTTCACCTGGAAGCCACAATGTGTTATACCCCTGCATTCTTTTAGTTCTTATTAGGATATCTTGAAGGGTATTATCAAGAGCATGACCTAAATGTAATTTTCCTGTGATGTTTGGTGGTGGCATCATTATTGTGAAAGGTTTTTTATCTTTATCAACTTTTGGTGTAAAAAAACCTTTTTCTTCCCACCATGCATAAAGTCTTTCTTCAAAATCTTTTGGATTATAATTCTTATCAATATTGTTGTTTTCTTCCATAATTAACTCCTCCTAAATTGTATTTATTAGATTGATTTTTTTAGCGCCAATTTTTAGACAATAAAAAAAGAGCCTTCGTCTATAAAAGGACGAAAAGCTCCGCGGTACCACCTTTTTTCCTGCAAAATTGCAGGCTCTTTATAATTTAACGATTAAGAAAACCGTCTTATACCCTCTATTCATAAATACATGAATGTGGCAAAGAAGCTCCAAAGCAACCTTCAAGGTTTTTCATATAAAAGATCTTACAGCCTATGGATCTTTCTCTCTTAATATTAATTTTCCCCTACTCCTCTTTATCTAAGCTTTTATATATTATTATACAATATGTTTTAATTGTCATATAACTATATAATATTGTTCAATTGTTATATATTATTTAATTTCAATTATACATGTTAATTTTTATATGTCAATGTTATAAATTTTATAACTTACCCCAAATATAAAATGTCACATATACTTTGTTTTTCATATTATATAATCATAACTACTATATAATATGGAGGTATCTATGAAAATTAAAAAGATGTCGATTTTTTCTATATTTATATCCCTTGCATTAGTAACTACCTTATTTTCTGGCTGTACACCAAAAACTAAGACTACTCCTCTAGTAAAAGTAAAATTAAATGAAGTGGTCCGTTCTATATTCTACGCTCCTATGTATGCAGCTATTTCTCAAGGTTTCTTTAAAGAAGAAGGCCTGGATATTGAGCTTTCGACCGGTCAAGGCGCAGATAAAACTATGCAACAAGTCTTAAGCAAAGCTTCCGATATTGGTCTCGCAGGGCCAGAACAAGTTATTTACATCTACAATCAAAAACGAACAGACTACCCAGTTATTTTTGCACAATTAACTCAAAAGGATGGTTCTTTCTTAGTATCTAAAAAAGTTGAGCCAAACTTTAAATGGGAATCCTTAAAGGGCAAAACTATAATAGGCGGAAGGCCTGGTGGGGTACCTGAGATGGCTCTTGAATATGTTTTAAAAAATCATGGTATAAATCCTGGAGTTGACGTAAATCTTATTACAAACCTTGCATTCACAGCTACTGCTGGTGCTTTTAAAGCCGGAACAGGTGATTATGTTGCTCTTTTTGAGCCAACCGCTAGTACATTAAACAATAATAATTCTGGAAATATCGTAGCATCAGTCGGTGATTCTGCTGGAATCATACCTTATACCTGTTTTTTTGCAACAAAATCTTATATAACAGAAAATCCAGCTGTATTGCAAAAATTCACTAATGCAATATACAAAGGTCAAAAATGGGTTAATAGTAATTCTGACAAAGATGTAATTACTTCAATAAAATCCTACTTCCCTGGTACAGATGAAGCTGTCCTTATTTCATCTATAAAAAATTACAGAAATATAAATGCCTTCTCAACAAATCCAACATTAGGAGCAGAAAACTTAACAAAACTTATGGATATAATTCAATCCTATAAAGCATCACTAATACCTACGAGACCTGACTTTGATACAATAGTTAACACTACATTTAGTAAGAAATCAGTAACAACTATAAAATAAAGCAAAAAAGTATATATTACGCGTATTGCAATACGATTAATGCATTCGCTTCGCCAAGAACTATACGTAATATATACTTTTTTTAGCGTATAAAAACATTTGTTATTTCATTGTAATGTATCCTATTATGTCTCTAATATGATTGGCATATAAAGAAAATAATTTATATCCATAATCTCCACAAAAAAATCTTTTAGCCGGTAGGCTACAGATATGATACATATCCTTTGAATTTAATATTGGCAAAACAAGAATTTCTAAATAAAATTTCAATGTTTCGGCACTTCTTATTTTAAGCCACTTCCGGAAAAATTTCATACTTCTATGTATCTCTGTCACCCAAGGAGAAACTCTTGCGTGACATTAAAACAAAGTGATCTAAAAACTAAACATGGATTTTAAAAAAACTGTGATGTTGAAATATTTTTCTTGAATTATGCTAACAAAAGTATATATTGCGTAAAATGCATTTGAACAAGTCGTAATCATTCTTAATTTATTTTAATTACAGATGCGTATATAAAAATACATGTTTGAGCATAGCGAGTTTGTATTTTTTAGCATCCGTAATTACAATAAATTTTAGAATGACTTGACGATGTGAAAGCATTATAGCAATATATACTTTTTGTTATAACATAATTCAAGAAAAAACTTTAAATTAATAACTTTCGCAAATAACTAATATCCTATCTAGCAGCAAATCTATGTTTAATTAACCATGTCTTAGCAAAGTCAACTCCATCTTTCATTTCAAATAACGTGCATTCTGCATTACCAACCTTACCCTTTTGTACATTATAATTATCCTCAAAGTCTTTTCCAATTAACATGAAATCTTCTGTATCATACTCATAATCCTCAAACCATTTCCAGCACCTATCACCATTTTCAAGTATTGCAGCACCCATACGTTCTTTAGGCATTTCAGCTATAAGTGATTCTGAAAGATGAAAACTGGTGCAAGAATTATATTCTACTCCTAGTAAAAGAACTTTTGCTTTTAAATTATACATTTTGCCAAGCGGTGAATCCATACCAAGCTGTGGAGTCAATGGATGATTTTCAATAATATGCATTGCATCTCTTCCATTTGCACTAAATGATACATGTGGATGATTTGACCGTATTGTGCTAGGAAGTGTTCTAAACAATTCTGAGATGCGCCCCATTCCTCGTGTTGGTGAGATTTCGGGGTCAAATGCTGGCATATTATCATATATTGTTTGTATCCATTCTTTTGGTACAGGTGGGTTGCACCACTGTGCGGGGTCACTCCACTCTCCGCTTTGAGCTGGCATAACCAATGTTCCATCACTTCCCACAACATTCATTAATGCAGTTATTACAGTCTGCGCCCCACCACAAACCCATCCTAAGCTTGACATTGAAGAATGAACTAATAAAATATCACTGTTATTTATACCAAGTCTCATTAAATCTTGATAAATAGTATTAATAGTATTAGGTTGTCCTGTTTTATTGATTATTTTCTCTTCACTCATTTATTTTGCTCCTTTTTTATTACTCCCTAATACTTTTATTTTCATACATATAAAACAATATTTTACTACTAGGAAATAATATATTTGCTTAATTATACTACTAATAATATATATTCCATAAACGAATCAGAAAATAATGCTACCCAATTACTTCGCGAGTGTACCTCCCCCTTGTAATAAAGAAAGCTACCATTTGTAGAACTATATAAGCTACAATCACGATAAGTGATTTATTAAACATATACTCACCATTTGCTACAACTCCAAATAATATTGATAAAAAATATGTTATTAAACTAACAGCGAAAACTACTGGAGTAAAAAAGATTATTGCCAGTTCCTTTGTTAAAACCTTTGATACCTCTCTATCTGTCATGCCTAATTGAACCAATTTTTTCACTCTTCCCTTTTCTTCATCAACACCGGTTAACACCTTGAAATATAATACCACTCCACTGGATATTAAAAACATCATTCCTAAAAATAAACTTGAGAAAAGCATAAAGCCATTTTCTTTTATATTTTCTTCTAAAATTTGCTGTTTAAATTCTGGTTTTAAAGACTCATCTCCGTGATTTAATCTTCTTAATTCACTTGAAATAACATTAAAACTTTTATAATCCTTAGGGTCTTTTAACTTAATTAAATGGTCATAAGAAACAACCTGTGGTCCTAATTTCTCCTTTATTCTTCTATAATCATTATCATTAATTATAAGAGCTGTTCTCCTTGAATAATCCAATGAATAAGATTCGTTAGTATATTTGCCTTCTGTGTATCTCTTTTTATTTTTTTCAACATATATATAGCTATCCTTATCCATAGTAGCTAAAAAATCATCTATCCGTGTTACATTATTGCCTTCTTCAAGCTTTGACGTTTGTTCCTTTTGTTTAGACAAATCATTGAAATTAATAATTACGTCACTATCTTTATATTTATTACTTGCAGGAGAGTTAAGTACCTGTACTAGTTCCCCCTTATTAACAACCACATTTGTCCTCATATGATCATTGTAATTAGTCTCACTTATGACAGCAATATTTCTACCTACTGTAACCTTACCTTCATAAGCTCTATAATCCATAAGATCTATGTTTTCTAAAATTTTATGTTGCTTTATTTCTCCACCACTAGATTTTGATATGTTTTTAATCTCCTGTTCTGATATTTTATTAAGTTTATCATTTTGAATAAAGCTGATATCGTAAGGATATCTATTGTTTGTATCTTTTTCTATTGTGCTATACATACTATAAGTCACGCTTATTAAAGTAATAGCTGATGCTGCCAATATCAAAACTAAATAAATAATGCTTTTATAAGATATAAACTTATGCTGCACACTTGATAATACCAAAAGGTTATTATTGTATGTCTTTTTAAAATTCATAAGCACTATATTTACCATAGATATTAATGATCCTATTATAAAATAAGGTGCTATTATTGTTATTATAATAATTATGAGCAGTGCACTTTCACTGCCTATAAATATTTCTTGGTTAACTATTTTAGGAAAGAGATACAATGCTGTTATTAATGCTATCAAAGCTATTGCCCCAATTATAAAATTGTTCTTACCTACCTCCGCTTTAGAAGATGATTTTATAAGTTCCATTATGGACAGCCTTCCTACAAATATCAGCTGAAACATTGAATTTATTAAGAAAATAATTATGGCTATAGCTAAACACATAGAATAGGTCTTTATATTCAGACTAGGTGTAAAATTATCAATCCAAAGTATTTTGCCTATAACAATATAAAAAAGTCTTGAAAACAAGGTTCCAACTATCATGCCCACTACCAGCGATGCAAATAGTATTAGAATATTTTCAATAAATAATATCTTCCTTAAATCCCTAGTAGTAACCCCTAAAGTCAAATATACTCCAAATTCTTTACCCCTATATCTTATAAAGGATATAGTTGTATAGGAAATAAAGACAATTGAAAATACAATCATGATCATCAACGTAGTCATTACGTTATCCGTTAAACCAGTAGCCTTAGAACCCTCTGTAAATTCCTTACTAAACACTAAACTACCATACATTAACAAAACAGCAATAATAAAGCTATTAGCTATAAAGTAAGCTATATATTTTTTGAAATTAAACTTAATGTTCTTTATGATTATAAAAGAAAAGGTCATTATTTCTCCCCTCCTATAACACTTTGAGCTTCTAGTATTTTATCAAAGAATTTATTTCTATCACCCTCTGATATTATCTCTAATTTTATAGCCCCATCCTTTATGAAAATTATCCTTTTGCAGAAAGATGCTGCAAATGCATCATGGGTTACCATAATTACTGTAGCGCTTTTTTCCTCATTCATATTCTTAAAAGTTGTCATTATATTTTTAGAAGACTTTGAATCTAAATTACCTGTTGGTTCATCTGCAAATATAACTGAAGGTTCACATATGAGTGCTCTAGCAACTGCAGTTCTTTGTTTTTCTCCACCTGATATATTATAAGGGTACTTTTTCTGTAACTCTTCTATACCTAGGTACTTCATAATATCTTTAACTTTCTTCTCTATTTCCCAGGGATTTACTTTATCTATTATTAAAGGAAATGATATATTCTCTTTAACATTTAAACTATCTAAAAGATTAAAATCTTGAAATATAAAGCCAACCTTCCTTCTTCTAAATAAAGCTAGCTCATCCTTTTTCATTTTGATAATATCTTGTCCATTAATATGAACTTCTCCTGAGGTAGCTTTGTCTATACCAGATAATATATTTAATAATGTAGTTTTCCCACTTCCACTAGGTCCCATTATCCCTATAAACTCACCCTTGTCCACATTAAAACTTATCTCGTTAAGGGCTATGACTTCCTTTGCATCTTTAAAAGCATTATAAACTTTAGTAAGTTTTTTAATTTGTAATATTTCCATATAAATCCACTCCTTTATTGTAATTTAAGTATAAATCTGATGTCCTTATTCTCTAATTGAAAAACATTACTTAACCTTACAATTTTGAAAGGTAGCTAATTTCTACTATAGTTCCTTCTCCTACATTAGAATTTATATGGATTTTATGACCTAATTCATCAGCTACAAGCTTAACCATATATAACCCAATCCCTGATGACTTCTTATTATTTCTACCATTACTTCCAGTAAAAAAAGCCTCAAATACTCTTGATATATCTTCTTTCCTTATACCTATTCCTTTGTCTTCTACAGATAATATTATGTAATTATCATCTTCCACTAAACTAAAGGTAACGTAGCTATTTTCTTTTTCTGAATACTTTATTGCATTAGTTATTATCTGCTCTAACATATACTTTGACCACTTTTTATCTGTGTATATATAATATTTTTCATCTATAATAACCTTAGGGAATACCTTGCTATATATAAATTCTCTTTTTTTATTATTAACAGCACTATTTACGATCTCCCTTAGGTTAACTTTCTCAGGAATATAATCTTTTGCAAATTCATCTAATCTAAACAAATTAAGTGTTTCCTCTAAATTATCCTGTAGCTTCTTATTCTCTTCTAATATATCATAAAGAAAATCACTATCTTCTAAATCTTTTAAGGGTATTTCAGAAGATACATCGTCAATGTTAAGACACCTCTTATAATGATTTAGTCCCTTTTCAGAGGCCAAATCTATAACTGTTATAGATGTTTTCATATTGTGCACCCATTGAGCCATAAGGGTATCTCTTTCCTTTATTCTATTTTTCATTTTATAAAACTTATTGATATAGTTATCATGCATTTCATTGATAACTTCAAAAACTTCTACATTACCATCAAATTTACCCTTATAATTTGGACTTGTTTTAGCTTCATTAAGTCTTATATAGAAATTGTTATACTCACTAATTTTATAAATAATGAAAATCATTAAGAAAAATGAACTTACAGCTATAGGATATATAATTTCTCTACTATTAAATATTAAATAATAAAAACTCACTAAAACTACAGTATTTAATAAATATATAATTATGGCAGCTTTTTCTTTTTTCAAAACCGCTAATATTAATTTAGTTAAATACATATCCTACTCCTCGTTTTGTAATAATTGAATTTTCGACTTCCAAATCTTTAAGCTTCTTTTTAACCCTAGTTATATTCACTGTTAATGTATTATCATCAATAAAATCCGTGTCATCCCATAATGTTTCTAATAATTCTTCTCTAGTTATAACTTTTCCACAATTACTCATAAATAACTTTAGTAATTTGTATTCATTTTTACTAAGATCCACTATATTTTCTTCAAACACTAGCCTCATACTATCGCTATTCAGAGTTAATCCGCAAATATTAAAATCTTCAGTAGTAACCACATTATTTGTTCTTCGCAGCACAGCATTTACCTTTGCAAGTAATATGCCCATACCAAAAGGCTTTGTTATATAATCATCTGCCCCAAGCTCCATTCCTCTGATTTGTTCACCCTCTTCACTTCTAGCTCAAACAATAATTACTGGAACATTAGATTTATTTCTAATGATTTTTAAAAAGTAAAAACCATCAAAGGTTGGAAGGTTAATATCTAATATTATAATATTAGGCTCTATATGCTGAACATCTTCTATTACATTTTCGAAATCATTCAAAAGGATAGTGTTATAATCATAAGCATTTAAATATTCCTGCATATACTTTTTTAATTTTAAATCATCTTCTATTATTAAAATTTTATTCATAGTTAATCTCCTAATTTTATATTTATAATGCTAATTATACCATTTTTAATGTGTTGAGATTATATTTAAAATTAAGGATACTTTAAAGATTGTCGTCAAATTTTCCACTAAAGCACCTTCAAAAAAATAAAAATGCACAAGAAGATTTAAATTTAATGGTATAACAAAAAGACTGTACTATTTTAAGTACAGTCTTGATTGCTAATTTAATAGAGTAACTTTCAGAATAAATATCTACATTATTTGATAGATGCATCATAAATTGTTTGAATTGAATTGGATAACATCAAATTGAATTCTTTGTCTGTTTGCTTAGAAGTCAATCCTTGCGATAAGGCACGGGAAAAACTAGCTATCAGTCCATGATTATGCGTAAGTTTTTCATTTGCTTCACTTTGAGTGTACCCTCCTGATAAAGCCACAACACGTACAACATGAGGATTATCCATTAAATCGTGATAGAAGTTATCTTCTGTTGGTATTGAAAGTTTAAGCATTACTTTGACATCTTTGTCAAGAAGCGATAATTGATTAGAAATTTCAGATTTCAATATTTTTTCTGATTTTTCCTTATCCACGCTGTGGATATCAACCTCCGGTTCGATAATTGGAACTAACCCAGCTTCAAATATTTTCTTTCCAATATCGAACTGTTGCTCAACTATTTTTCGAATGCCTTCTGAATTGGCTTCTTTAATAACTGAACGCATTTTCGTCCCAAATATGTTTTTTTCACTGGCCCGTTTTAAGAGTCCTTCCAAATTGGGAATCGGCTTCATGAGTTGAACACCGTCTTCGATTTCAGCCAGCCCTTTATCGATCTTTAAAAAAGGCACTACACTTTTGTTTTCCCAGAGAAAATCTGAAGTAAATTTATCACCAATCTTACGATCCATAGTATTTTCAAATAAAATAGCACCCAAAATATGCTTTGAATTGAATGTAGGGTTCATTATAATACGCGTTCTCATTTCGTGTACTAAATTGAACATTTCTTCGTCATTTGAATAACGTTCTTCCGAAATTCCATACTGCAAAAGTGCCTTAGGAGTACTTCCCCCACTTTGGTCTAAAGCAGCAATAAAACCTTTTCCAGCATGCATTTGATCCATTTGTTCCTTATTCATATAATTATCCCCTTTCATTTTTATTACTAAGTAACATCTTTAATTACATTATAACACTTATTAAGTACAAATATACAACTCTATTTCCATCAATAAGGAATTTGAAACCCCATATTTTTTACTACACTATTCCATGCTACTCCATATTGGACATATAAAATAATATAACATTAACGATAATATTATTATAACTACCATATACATAATTGCACCTAATATAAAACTAGCGGAAGTTATAAAACCTACTACTATTGAAATCAAGCAAGCAGATATATATAAGTACCAACCTAACTTCTTCCATCTAAATATTAGTATAAAACCTATAAGTTGAATTAAAGCTAAAATTATTGTTCTTAATGCATAGGAATTCATTAATCCTCCTGGTTGTCTTGAAAAAGAATATAAATTATCTTGTATACTTAAACTATATAATACGATTAATACCAATAAAATTACTGTTAAACACCTTCCCCTTTCTTTGTTCTCCTTGACCACCATTTATCATCCTCCATAATATTTGATCACATATTGTTATTGATGCCTTTTTTTATGTAGCTTAATAATACTTATGTTACATTTGACGATTTTAAACTAGATTATAATAATTTTTTAATTATTAACATTGTAACTAAAAAATGCTACCCATTTGGAAATGCTTTATAATGAAATCATCCTACCGTAATTAAAATATGAGGAGGGCTAATTATTTTAAAATTCATTAATATTCATAAATAGAAGAGGACATAACAACTATTAATTGTTTTGTCCTCCCCATTTAATCTGGTTACAATTTTTTTCATTACAGAAACTAATCTTACAGGCTACCGCCTATAAGAATCATGGATGAACGTGGAGTAATGAAATATGAAATTTCTCCAGAGTGACTTGCAACAAGAGACGAAATAATAATTAAATTTCCATTTAGTAATTCTTCTTTTGCGAATGTAAAATTCTTGTAAGCCTGCCAGGACGGCAGGCTAGCGAACCTGAGGCAGGACGCCGAATGTGAGCGCTAAAGAATTTTACAAGAGCAAAAGATTAGAATTCCTTAATGGAATTTCTTATTTTGAGTTCTGTTGCAAAGCACGCAGAAGAAATTCTATTCTCTTTTGTCACTAGCTGCCTCATCATAAGCAGTTTTTATTTCTTCCTCACTCTTAAGATTTTTAAAAGCAATAGACATCATAAGTTTAATCCTATTAATTTGATTTACCTCACTTGCACCTGGATCATAATCTATAGCAGTGATATTAGCTCCTTTATTTCTTCTCTTTAATTCCTTAATCATTCCTTTACCTGATACATGATTAGGAAGACAAGCAAAAGGTTGTACACAAACTATATTTTTTGTACCACTTTCAATAAGTTCAACCATTTCAGCTGTTAAAAACCAGCCTTCTCCTGATTGATTACCTAAAGATATAATAGGAGATGCTATAGCCGCTAATTCCTGTATTGTTTTTGGAGAAGTAAATCTTTTACTCTTTTCAAGAACTAATTTCATATGTTTTCTATAACTTTCTATATATTGAATAGCCACATTATTTATTATTTTATCAGTTCTACTTTTACCTAAATACTTATATTTAAAGTCAGCATCGTAAGCACAGTATAAGAAAAAGTCAATTAAATCTGGCATAACTGCCTCTCCACCCTCTTTTTCAATAACATCTATAATATTATTGTTAGCTATGGGATCGAATTTAACTAAAATTTCTCCAACTAGTCCTACCTTAGGTTTAATAATATTCTTGATTTCTAAAAGATCAAATTCAGAGACAATGCCAGTTATATTGTTTTTAAACTCTTTCTTGTTTCCTTCTGCTACTGCTATCTTGCATACTTTTACCCATTTTTCATAAAGCAAGTTAGCTGAGCCTTCTACTACTTCATAAGGTCTAACCTTGTATAGTACTCGCATAAGCAAGTCACCATAAACTAAAGCCATAAATGATTTCTTAATTATTGGATAACTAAATTTAAAACCTGGGTTTTTCTCAAGTCCAGCAGCATTTAAAGATATAACTGGTACCTGTGGAAAACCTGCATCCTTAATCCCTTTTCTAAGGAATCCAATGTAATTTGTTGCCCTACAACCCCCACATGTTTGAGAGATTATTACAGATGTATTTTCCACATCATATTTGCCTGACTTAAGAGCAGCAATTAGTTGCCCAACAACTATTATTGTAGGATAACAAGCATCATTGTTTACATATTTTAAACCTTCGTCTACAGCTTTAGTATCCACTGATGGCAATATTTGTAGATTATACCCTGATGAATTAAATGCTTCCTGTAAAAATTGAAAATGTATAGGCGACATTTGTGGGCACAAAATCGTATGCTTCTTTTTCATTTCTTTTGTAAATATAATTTTTTTATCAGGCTCTTGTACTTTTCTTGGCAAAATCCCATTCTTATCTCTTTCATAAAGTGCAGCTTTTAAAGATCTAATTCTAATTCTTGCTGCTCCCAAATTATTACCCTCATCAATTTTTAAAGTTGTATATATTTTACCATTATCTTCGAGTATTTGAGCAACCTGATCTGATGTTACTGCATCAAGTCCACATCCAAAAGAATTTAGTTGAATAAGTTCAATATTTGGCTCTTTTGATACAAAACTTGCTGCTGCATATAACCTAGAATGATAAACCCACTGATCCACCGCTCTTAAAGGTCCTTCAATAATTCCTAAATGAGCCACAGAATCTTCTGTAAGTACAGGCATATCAAAATCAGTAATAACACTTGGAATCCCGTGATTAATTTCTGGATCTATATGATAAGGTCTGCCAGCGAGTACTATACCCCTTTTCCCTGTTCTCCTAATATATTCTACAACTTCTTCACCTTTATTTCTAATATCTAATTTAACCTTTTCAGTTTCAGCCCATGCTAGTTCAGCCGCTATAACAACTTCTTTTTTGCTAATTCCAAAACTAACTAGTTCATCTGCTAATCTCTTATCTAGTGCCTTCTCATTATCTAAAGAAATAAATGGATTAAGGAATCTAATATTTCTTTCTTTTAATATATCCATATTGTTTTTTATTACCTCAGGATACGAAGTTACTATAGGACAATTATAATGATCATCCGCATTTTTTCGTTCTTTTTTTTCATATGGAATACAAGGATAAAATATTAAATCTATGCCCTTATTTATAAGACTCATTATGTGTCCATGTGCAATTTTAGCAGGGTAACAAGCAGACTCTGATGGAATTGTTTCTATTCCCATTTCGTATACTTTTTTAGATGATCTTTGGGATAACTCTACCCTAAATCCTAAATTTGTAAAGAACGTAAACCAAAACGGATAATTTTCATATAAATTAAGCACTCTTGGAATTCCTATTGTTCCTCGTTTCGCTTCTTCTTTTTTTAGTGGAATATAATTAAATATTCTTTTATATTTATAATCGTAGACATTAGGTATTTCCTCTTTTTTGTTACTAAGACCTAGTGCTTTTTCACAGCGATTACCAGATATAAATTCCCGATCATTATCAAATTTATTAATTGTGAGAACGCATTGATTAGCACACTGCTTGCATCTTCCCATGGTTGTCTCGATAGCTAAGTTGTCCAATTGTTCTAACGATAATAATGTAGAAACTCTGCCTTCTTCATCTCTTTCTTTTGCAATAAGTGATGCACCAAATGCACCCATTAGACCTGCAATATCAGGCCTTACAGCTTCTCTTCCTGAAATAATCTCAAAAGCCCTTAGTACAGCACTATTATAAAAAGTTCCACCTTGAACTATTATCTTTTTGCCCATGTCTTTTGGGTCTCTTATTTTAATAACCTTTTGAAGTGCATTTTTTATTACCGAATAAGAAAGTCCTGCAGATATATCACCTATAGAAGCCCCTTCCTTCTGAGCCTGTTTAACTCTAGAATTCATAAATACAGTGCACCTTGAACCTAAATCAACTGGGCTTTTAGCCTTTAATGCCACCTGTGCAAACTCTGCTACTCCCATATTTAAAGAGTGAGCAAATGTTTCTATGAAAGAACCGCAACCAGATGAACAAGCTTCATTTAACATTATGCTATCAATTACACCATTTTTTACTTTTAGACATTTCATATCTTGTCCACCAATATCTAGTATAAAATCTACTCCAGGCATAAAAAATTCTGCTGCCTTATAATGAGCTATGGTTTCGATTTCCCCAATGTCCACCTTTAATGCTGCCATTATTAGTTTTTCGCCATAACCTGTCACTGCCGAATTTTTAATAGTAACACCTTTGGGTATTATAGAATATATATTTTTTAATGCTTTTCTAACTGAAGTTAATGGATTGCCTTCATTACTACCATAAAAAGAGTGCAAAATTGCCCCTTCTTCATCTATAAGTGTAACTTTAGTTGTTGTAGAACCAGCATCTATCCCCAAATAACAATTTCCAGTATACCCTTCAAGTTCACGTCTTTTAGCCTTATACTTGCCTTGCCTTTCATTAAAAACTTGTAGCTCATTATCATCTGCAAACAGGGGCCTAAATCTACGAACATCATTACTTGTAGCTTCCATCAATTTTGGTAGCTGATTTTTTAAATGTTCAAATGAAATAGTGTTATTACCCTTTGAAGACATTGCAGCACCTACTGCTACAAATAGCTGAGAATCTTTTGGAAAAATAACTTGATCCTCTGTAAGTTTTAAAGTTTCGATAAACCTTTGTCTAAGTTCAGACAAGAAAAACAATGGTCCACCTAAAAATGCAACATTACCTCTAATTGGCCTACCGCATGCAAGTCCACTAATTGTTTGATTAACTACTGACTGAAAAACCGACACAGCGATATCTTCTTTTGCAGCCCCTTCATTTAATAATGGCTGAATATCTGTTTTTGCAAAAACGCCGCACCTAGCAGCTATTGGATATATAGTCTTATAGTTTTTGGCAAGTTCATTAAGTCCTGTTGCGTCCGTCTGAAGAAGGGATGCCATTTGATCAATAAATGCCCCCGTACCGCCAGCACAAGATCCATTCATCCTTTGATCTATTCCTCCATCGAAATAAATTATTTTTGCATCTTCTCCACCCAGTTCTATTGCTACATTAGTTCTCGGTATAATTCTCTCTATTGCATAAGTACTTGCAATTACTTCCTGAATAAAAGGAATATTCATCCATTTAGATAGCGCTAGTCCACCAGATCCCGTCACAACTATAGTAATATTGGCATCCGAAAAATTATTATAAGCCTCATTTAAAAGCTCTGCGATTGTACTTTTAATATCTGAAAAATGTCTCTGATACTTGCTATAAATCGTTTTTTCTTGCTCATCTAACACTACTATCTTAACAGTAGTCGACCCTACGTCTAACCCAACGTGTAAAATATTTTTCATAATCATCTTCTCTTTCCTCGCAAGTTCGATTTATTTTTGTTTCTAAAATTTATTATATATATTTATGCGTCTTGATCTAAACTCATTATTTTTTTAAATTTTTCTTTAATATATCCTATTTTTAGTTTATATATTTTTATTCTTCAAAAACATGATTTATTCTCAAAATCGCAACTTATTAGCATATTCTTTACATTAATTATATCATTTTAATGTTTATTTTACATATCAACAACGTTTCAAAAAAATTACCAAGCTAGTATATAATATTATAACTCAATAAATATGATATTTTCAACCTATTTTTTCTTAATTATTTTAGAAACTAATGTCAATTATTTTCTATTCTTGTAAAAATACTCAATAACCATAATTTTGATTTAATACCATTTATCATCCTCTTCTAAAATGTTCGTTAACAATACAATATAAGCCCTCATATACTAAACTATAACTTTGAGGGGATGATAAAGTGATTAAAGTAGAAATTAATAATATATGTATGAATTACCACTCCTTAAGTGCAGAAACACCTGCTCTAGAGGATATTTCCTTTGGTGTACAAGAAGGTCACTTTTTAAGTATTGTAGGACCTTCTGGTTGTGGAAAATCTACGCTATTAAATATAATAGCAGGCTTAATTTCTCCGTCATCCGGAGAAATTAAAATTAATAGTAGTGCTGATAGCGTAAGTTTTTTAAAAATCGGCTATATGTTTCAAAAGGATCAATTGTTTGACTGGCTAACTATATGGGAAAATGTACTGCTAGGCCTTAAAATTAACCATTCTATCACAGTTGCCAATAAGGAACTAGTAAAAAGACTTCTAATAAGTTATAATCTCTGGGAATTTAGAGACCATCACCCTAGAGAATTATCTGGGGGCATGAGGCAAAGAGTCGCTTTAATTAGAACCTTAGCTTTAAGTCCTGAATTACTTCTTTTAGATGAACCCTTTTCAGCTTTAGACTATCAAACTAGATTAAACATTAGCAATGAGGTTTATGAAATTATAAAAAAAGAGAAAAAGACCACAATAATGGTAACACATGACATTGCAGAAGCTATCGCTATGTCCGATGAAATCATTATTCTTTCTAAACGCCCTGCTGTGATTGTTAAACACATGGCACTAGAATTTGGTGAAAACTTTTCTTATCCTTTAAAACGTAGAGAAGCTCCGAAATTTAGTAATTACTTCAATGAAATTTGGAAGGAGTTGAATAATAATGCTGATTCAAAGTCATGAACAGAAAAAATATATTAAAGACGTAAAAAGGAGAAAACACATTATTATTTTTACAAGGATAATAATATTAATAATATTTTTTAGTCTTTGGGAAATAGCCGGAAGACTAAACTGGATAGACTCGTTCCTAACAAGTACGCCTTCGAAAATGTTTACATCGTTTATGCAAGTATATAATGAAGGAACACTTTTAACTCATATCTCGGTAACATGTTTTGAAACTATAACAGGTTTTTTACTTGGAACAATTTTAGGCGCCCTTATCGCAGTACTATTGTGGTGGTCCGATTTTGTATCCAAAGTTTTAGACCCATATTTAATTGTATTAAATGCTTTGCCCAAAGTAGCTCTTGCACCTATTATTATATTTTGGGTAGGCAATGGCATAAAAGCAATAATAGTAATTGCTCTTTTAATATCAATAGTTGTAACTATAATAAGCATCTTAGGTGGCTTTAGAGAAGTGGATGAAGATAAAATAAAACTTCTAAAGACCTTTGGGGCCTCGAAACTTCAAATATTAATTACTCTAATTATTCCTGCTTCTATTCCTACTCTCATTTCTGCACTTAAAATAAACGTAGGACTATCATGGGTTGGTGTAATTATGGGTGAATTCTTAGTAGCTAAAGAAGGTTTAGGTTTTTTAATAATTTATGGTGGTCAAGTTTCCCAGCTAGATATGGTAATGATGAGCATAGTAATACTCGCAATATTAGCTTACCTTATGTATGAGGTGGTCGCATTTATTGAGAGAAAAGTGGTTTTTAAAAACAAATGAAATTTTACTTATAATGAATACAAATTAAAACCCTTGGACAGTATTTATATTGAATGAGCAATTCAATATAATGCTGTCCATATTAGTCTCATTTAAATTAATAATGATCTAATATGTAATTTATTTTCATGAGATAACAAATTTGTAATTCTTTTATGAATCATAAGGAGGATAATAATGGAATACTTTCAAAAGGCTAACGATATTTACAATACTAAAGATTATAATAGAGCAATATCTCTATATAAGAAAGCTGCTGAAATGAAAGATAATGAGGCTGGCGCACTTTATAATAGTGCAGTATGTTTTATTCACTTAAAAAAATATGAAGATGCAATACCTTTATTTCATGCTGCTATATCCCTGCGCCGTGAAAGCAAATACTTTTTCAACTTAGCTTACTGTTATGCCATGTGTTTTAATAAAGCTAAAGCATTATATTATTTTAATACCGCTTGGTCACTAAATAATGATGATGAAGATTGTGAAAAGGCTATTAATTTATTATTAAAAAGTTATAAAAAAACTCCCTGATTTCAGGAGGCCACTGAAAAACTATATGAAAAATCGTCATCGAATTAAAGATGGCGATTTTTTTATGTAAAAGACTAAAAACAAAAAGGAATTTTAAAAGATATGTCGAATTAGTATAGTAGAATAAAATAAAAGGGGCTAAACTATTATGCTAAAAGGACAATTGGAAATAAAAATAAATACATACCATAGCTTATATTCGTTAATTATTCCGAAAGATAACATTTTAAAGCAAATTAATGACCTTGTTGACTTTTCATTTGTTTATGACGAATTGATTATTAACTATAGTTCATCTATGGGTAGAGGTGCTATTAACCCTATAATGCTATTTAAATATTTGCTTTTGAAAGTAATATATGAATTGTCTGATGAAGATGTTGTTGAAAGAACTCTTTATGATATGTCATTTAAATATTTTCTGAATTTAGCCCCAGAAGAAACAAATTTAATAAACTCAAGTACATTAACTAAATTTAGAAAGCTTCGCCTTAAAGACATGAATTTATTAGATTTATTAATAAACAAGACTGTAGAACTTGCTATAAAAGAGGGAGTTTTAAAAAGCAAAGCAATAATAGTTGATGCTACGCATACCAAGTCACGTTATAACCAAAAATCAGCAGGAGAAGAATTATTGAAACGTGCAAAAAATTTAAGAAAAACATTGTACGGAGTACATCCTGAGATAAAAGAAGATTTGCCGAATAAAGTTACAAATGGAGTACTTGAAGATATTCTTGAGTACTGCAAATTATTAATTGATAGCATAAACAAGAATCCAGAAATTGTAGCAAATCCAACTGTGAAAACTAAATTAAACTACTTAACCGAAGCTTTTAATGATGACATAGAAAACCTAAAACTATCAAAAGATGAGGATGCAAAAGTGGGGCATAAGACTGAGGATAGTTCTTTTTTTGGATATAAATCACACCTTGCTATGAGTGAAGAACGTTTAATTACAGCAGCTGTTATTACAACTGGCGAAAAAAGTGATGGAAAGGAGCTCATAGCCTTAATAGAAAAAAGCCGTGAGGCTGGTATAGATGTTAATGAAGTAATTGGAGATACAGCTTATTCTGAAAAGAAAAATCTAGAATATGCAAAAGAAAATAAAATTGCATTAATTTCAAAACTAAATCCTGTAATTTCACAAGGAATGCGAAAAAAAGAAGATGAATTTGAGTTTAATAAAGATGCTGGTTTATTTGTATGTCCGGCAGGTCATATGGCTATTAAAAAAGCAAAACAGGGAAAGAAGAATGTTGGTAAAAATCAAGTGTTAACTTACTATTTTAATGTAGAAAAGTGTAAAAATTGTGTTCATAAAGATGGGTGTTATAAAGAAGGCGCTAAATCTAAAACTTATTCAGTTTCAATAAAGTCAAATACCCACAAAGATCAAATAGAGTTCGAAAAAAGTGAATATTTTAAAAAACGTGCTAGGGAGCGTTATATGATAGAGGCTAAAAATAGTGAACTTAAGCACCAACATGGCTATGATGTAGCAATATCGTCAGGCTTAATTAGCATGCAAATGCAAGGTGCATTATCAATCTTCACTGTGAATCTAAAGAGAATAATTAAGTTGAAAAGCATGAAATAGGGCTTTTAAAACTTAATTATAAAAGAAAAAGCATGAGATATCCAAAAATATGGATTCCTCATGCTTTTTCTATTCAAATTTGAAAACTCTACTGAAAAAAGAGTGCTTTTTTCAGTGGCCTCGATTTCAGGGAGTTTTTTTTTACCACTCTCCAGCTATACTTTCTTGCTTATGGTCTAAAGTAAATCTTTTGCTATCAAAATAGTCTCCTCCAATTAAAAATGTAGGATCTACGTTAATCCATTTATTCTCACCTGCTATATATACTTGATTCCAAGCATGACTAACCCAATTACTCCCATTAAATCCTTGACCAGTTATGATTCTTACCTTTATATTGTTAGCTCTGCACATAGCGACGTAGAGACATGCATAATCGAAACATATTCCACTTTTAGAATTAAAAGTTGGGATGGCTCCAGAGGTCATTTGTGTATCATTATTTAATACTCTATTTGCTTTTTCGTCACTATAAACTATTTTACTACCTACCCAATTGTATATAGCTTTGGCTTTATCCCTCGTACCATTTTTACCTTGAGCTAAGTTAATAGCGAACTTATTTATCTCATCATTAGACTTAACCCCTTGATCTAGTGTAATACCATTGTAATAAATTATGCCCTTATGTTTGTTGTTTTGTACATTACTCTCAGACGCAGGTGAAGAAGGATCCTTCACAACTATCGTAAATGAGTTGTTAACGATATTAGGAAGCCTTTTTGCAAGTTTCGAATTAGTAAGAGGAATGACTACTTCCTTTGATATATAATTATATGCTTGTGATTCTTCCAAATATTTATTGTATGTATCCGCTACATTGAGAAGTGACATAAAATTCAATATAAAAGTAATAACAATTACATAAGAAATTGCTTTAGGCACTTGAAATATTGCACCAACAATTCTATTAAATAAAATACTCTTTTGCTTTAACTTATTCTCTATAGTATCAAATAGAGGATAAAGAGTAATATGAGCAATCGTATTAACAACAAAAGTTATGATGCTGTAAATTATCATTATCAAAAGTGGCATAAGTAATATATAAACCACCAATGGATTGCTATTAATAAACTCTATTGCTTTTGGTGGTATATTTTTATATATATTTGCATACATACCTTCATCATGTTGAATAAATATTTTTTTAGTATAATAAATACCTAAACACAAAGAAAACAAAAAAGAGAAGCTTTGAAAAACGCCTTGAATAGATCCTTTTAAATAATCAGATGAAAATTTAAATATAAAGCCTCTAATTATTGGGTATATAAATATTAATAACAAAATCATACTTACGGGTTCTCTAAACAATCCTATCACCTTCTTTAATTCGTATCATCTTTTTCCTCCGACTTATTATATTTTGAGGATGAGATGAAATAAAGTTATAATTGACCTCATGTCTATTCATCTTCCACACCATTAATCAAACTTTTTAATACTTTTTTAATTTGCTCCCACTTAAAACCTCTTCTTAAGAGATAATCTCCAAGTTTTTTGTATATTTTCATATTCTCAGTCTCTGACTTAATTAATATATTGTACCTTTTACTAGCTAGTTCGTACAATTCATTATAATCTTCCGCGGGTGTTTCTTCATACACCTCACCTTTCCCTAAAGGTGCACCTTCTACAAGGTCATCCTCCTTGTCATTACTCGTGATTTCATCCATAACTTTTCTAATTAGTTCATAATCATATCCACTACGTACTAAATAATCTGTTGTTTTTTTATATAGTTTTTGGGAATCTTTTTCACTCTTAGCTAATGTTACAATCTTTTTATTTGCTAACTTCAAAGCTGTTTCCAGTAGCTGCTCACTAGTTATTTTATTAAGTTCTTCATTGATCAATTCTTTTGGTAGAAATTTTTTTAATAAGGCAAACTTAATCTTATTTTTACCACAAGATCTAATTTTCTCTTTTATATATAACTTAATAAATAGACTATCATCAATAAAATCATACCGACTTAGAAAGTCCATTACCCGTTCTATGGTTTTAACATCAAATTCTTTCATCGTTAATTTATCTATTACTTGCTTTGTTGACTTAAAGCTTCTTTCTAAAAAATGAAGTGCACAAGTTTTTCCTTTTATATAATTATCTTCATTAACTATATTTTCAAGGCTCTCCTTGTCCATGTCTCTACCTTTAGTTATATTATGAATATAAACAAGCTGAGCATCACATGCAAAAGCATACTCCCCATCCATATAGATGTTAACTCTAGCCTTGTTCTTTTTTTGGAATTCAATTTTTGTAATAAGACTACTCAATATTAGCCTCTCTTTTCTGGTAAAAATATGTGAATTGTTGGTTTTTGTAATACTTTTCTAGAAACATTATATAAATCCTCACTTTTAACATTTCCCATGTTTTTCATATCATCAGTAAATTGATATATATCTTCGTTGTCCATAGCCTGATGAAGTACATAATTTGAAAGATCCGTAGAATCCTCAAGTGTTGATGCAATGGCAGTTTTCATTATTTTTTTCATTAAAGATATTGTATTATCATCAAAAACTATTTTCTCAGTTTCGATGTCTTTAATTACAGTATCAATTACATGGATTGCCTCATCAACATTTTTTTCTGATACCGATGTATAAATATAAAGTGTTTTAACATTATTTGAAGTATCTAAATGAGTGTAAACATCATAAGACAATCCTCTTTCCTCGCGTAGTTCTCTAAATAATATAGAATTAGAACTCTCACCAAATTTATAGTTTAATATTCTAAGTGCAAGTTCCTCATCTTTAGACAAGCCATTAAATGTATATAAATAAAGTATTGTACTTTGCTCAATTTCTTTTTTATATGATATTTTTTTTATAAATTGTTGTTTTTCAGTTACTATTTTTTTCTTTTCAAATTTTTTCTTAGTCCATTTACCAAAACACTTACTTACAATATTTATTATGTCCTCGTGTTCAAATGGGGATACAATAGATATAAAAGAATTATTCGGCAAATAATATTTATTATAAAACTTAACAAGTTGCTCCCTTGTAACATTTTTTATAATATCTTCATTTCCAATAGTATCTTCCCTAAGTGGACTATATTTAAACGCAATTTCATTAACTCTCTGAAAACTTAAGTCTTCAATGTCATCATTAATTGTTCTAATTTCAGATAATATAACGCCTCTTTCTTTTTCAATTTCACCAATTGGAAAAGTAGAGTTTAAAAGCATATCCCCCATGAGTGTTATAGCATTCTCTAATTCCTCATTTAAAATCGTAGCACTATATACTGTAGAATTAAAATCAGTATAAGCATTATATTCTCCACCTAAATTTTCTAAATCACTGTTTAGCTTCTCATTAGTTCTAACCTTCGTACCTTTGAACAGCATATGTTCAATAAAGTGCGCTATGCCTTTTTCATCTTTTTCTTCAAAAAGCGAACCTATATTTACTCCAGCATGAACTGCTGATATTTGACTATCTTTTTTAATAGTAATAAGTTTTATACCATTGCTTAGCTCTGTTTGTTTTGTGTTAAAAATTTCTTTAATCATCATATTCTCCTTTAACCTAAAACTATATTATTAATTATCATCTTAAAATACAATATTAATACATTCAAGAGGTAATTTATACCTTAATTTTTAAAATAATTTACTTACATTTAAGTAAAACGTATATGTTGTTTAACTATATCATACTTTTAACTACTTTAAACTATATTCTTAACCAATTTAAAGCACATTTTTTTGTGAATTATAGCAAAAGCTATTGACTAATTAAGATTTATATACTAGAATTAAAGTTCGAGTCAAATACTCATAGACAGTTCGCAACCATCCTGTCTTAAACTAAAACTATGGAGGCACAAAATTGAATATTAAATTAAATGAAGGAACTATGTCTGTAAAAATAAGAAAAATCGTTTTTGCAGCAATGGTGGCTGCTATTTATGCGGCTTTAACTCTAAGCTTATCGTTTTTCAGCTTTGGAGTTATTCAATATCGCGTAGCTGAAGGACTTACTATCCTGCCTTACTTCGCATCCTTTTCTATTCCAGGATTGCTAATAGGTTGTATAGTTTCTAATATTATAAGTCCACTAGGTATTATGGATATGGTTTTCGGTTCCCTTGCAACACTTATATCCGCAATTTTAACTTACTATATTGGTAAGAGCAAACTAAAGTTTAAAAAAATACTTGCTCCATTACCAGCTGTGCTAGTAAATGCCTTTGTTATAGGCATACTGTTAAAGCTTTTATATGTCAAGGACATGCCCCTTTTACTTTGTATGCTGCAAGTTGCATGGGGAGAATTAGTCTGCTGTTATGGAATTGGATTACCTCTTATTTATATTATTGAAAAGAACTCAATTTTGAGGAGTTTTTTAAAGTAATAATGAAAAGCAATTTAATTTTGCTTTTTTAGTTTAATATTTATTGTTTTGTATAGAAAATTGTAATAATAGATGTATTTGATACTTTATGAGAAGAAAGAGGAATTTTAATTAATGGAAAAAATTAAATTTGATGAATTAGGACTAAACGAATCTGTACTACACGCTATACAAGATTTAAAATTTGAATACCCATCTGATATCCAAGAAAAAGCTATTCCAGTAGTACTTGCTGGCTTTGATATCATAGGTCAGGCTCAAACTGGAACTGGTAAAACATTAGCATTTGGTGCACCCATTTTAAGTAGAATGGAAAAATCAAACGGTAAAGTTCAAGCAATAATAATGTCTCCAACAAGAGAACTTGCTGTTCAAGTTGCTGAAGAACTTTCCCGAATTGCAAAACATGAAAGAATTAAGATATTACCAATCTACGGTGGTCAATCTATCGATAGACAAATATCCGCTCTAAAAAGAGGAGTAGATATTGTAGTTGGAACTCCAGGAAGATTACTAGACCATATTAGAAAAGGCACTTTAAAACTTGCAAATGCTAAGTTTCTTGTTTTAGATGAAGCTGACGAAATGTTAAACATGGGCTTTATTGAAGATATTGAAAGTATTATAAGTAATTTAAGTGCAGATAGACAGACTTTACTTTTCTCAGCTACTATGCCAAGAGCTATTAAAATATTGTCAAAGAAATATATGCATCCTGAAACAAAGATTATTGCTATAGAAAAGAAATCTTTAACAGTTTCTACTATTAAGCAATATTATTATGAAGTAAATAATAAAAACAAGTTTGAATCATTATGTAGAATTCTTGATGTTGATGCTCCTAAGACTTGTATACTATTCTGTAAAACTAAAAAAGGTGTAGATGAGTTAGTTGATGCATTACAACCTAGAGGTTATACTGTAGAAGGTATGCACGGAGACATGAAACAAAGTCAAAGAATGAACACTCTTAAGAAATTCAAAGAAGGTAATTTAAACTTCTTAATTGCAACTGATGTAGCTGCAAGAGGAATCGATGTTGAGGATGTTACTCATGTAATAAATTATGATTTACCACAAGATAGCGAATCATATATACATAGAATTGGTAGAACTGGTAGAGCAGGTAAAGAAGGTACAGCATATAGTCTTATAACAAGACGTGAATTATCAGCTATAAGACAAATTGAACGTGATACTAAAAGTGTAATTAACAAAAAAACTGTACCTACTATAACAGATATTTTTGCTGCTAAATCAGATACTATTATAGATCAAATAAAATTAGTTCTAAAAGAAAATTTATATGAAAACTTTCTTCCACTAGGACAAAATCTTATTTCAGAATTTGGTGATGAAGATGTAGCTGCTTCTTTAATAAAAATTATTTTTGATAAAGAAGTTAACTATAACTATGCAGATGATACTACAACAACAACATCTGATACTGTTAGACTATTCTTATCTATAGGAAGAATGGATGAAGTTATGACTAAGGATATTATCGCTTTCTTATGTGAAACTGCTAATATTAACAAAACTGAACTTGGCCGTATTGACATCTTAGATAAATTTTCTTTCTTAGATGTACCTTCAAACTTAGTTGATGCTATTTTAAATAATAGTTCAGGTAAGAGATTAAATAGCAGAAAAGTAAATATTGAAGTTGCTAAATCTAGAAGATAATTTTAACAAAACAAAAGAGTACCTATTATGGGTACTCTTTTGTTTTGCTAATTTTATACACAATATTTTTGTATTTTAATTACGTTACCACCCTCTCTAACATACAATATATAAGGGGTGATAACTATGAACAAATTTAAGAGGCTACTTTATACTTTAACCTATATCTTATTGATTGAGATATGTCTAATATATTTTGTTTATAAATAAAAATATTGGATTCCTTATTTACATTATCTCAGCTTTATAGATTTCCTCAAAAGCACATAATTTTTGCACAATACCACTACTCTTAATATATCTTGGCGCTAAAATTGTATACATCGTTGTACTGTACTTTGAAGTTTCATTTTCATCATCTTCATCATCAATCACAAATTCTATATTCTTAACTTTTATACTAACACTGTCAAAATATTTTTCTAGTTTTTCTACCATGTCTTTTTTGTTAACATATTGAATTTCCAATTTTAGAACATTAGTATTTTTAAAAAGCTTAGTCTCGAAAGTCTTAAGAAATACTAATACTATAAAAACACATATAGCTGATAATATCGTTAGAGTATAATACCCGAGTCCAATTGCAAGACCAATACAAGCAACTGTCCATATGCTAGCTGCAGTAGTAAGCCCTTTTATTGATCCCTTATCATGTATAATAGTACCTGCCCCTAAAAAGCCTACCCCTGTTATAACTTGTGCTCCTAGTCTTCCAATATCTACTTTCATAGCCGATTGGAGCTCTGGATGTTGCAAAATCATATTCGTTGTTTCTTGAATAGAGTATAATTGTATCATTGAAGTAATTGCCGCACCTAGACATACTAATATATGCGTTCTAAACCCAGCTGGTCTATTTTTAAACTCTCTCTCATATCCAATTAAACCACCGACTAAAACTGCAAGCGCAAGCCTTATTGCTACTTGATATACTAACATGTACTTACCCCCATAAATCCATTGATAACATTATAATTTAATTCAAATATTTTAATTCAATACGGTTTGATTTTAACCATTCTATAACAAATTCATTTATACAATAGTCTTCATATTTATAATACTCATTTGTAGTAAATTCATCATCTTCGCATCCATCAATTGTATTTTGTTTATCCATTAGAATATGTTTAAACTTTTTTGTAGGCTCATTGCTTTTTAATGCCTCCGTTAATTCTAATTTTAAATCAGAATTACTGATTTTAGTTTTAACATATTCCTTCATAGCTTTTATATAGAAATCCTCATCCATTAGTGGAGTAATTAAATACCTATTTGCCTTATCTTCATTAATAAGTATCGCAATACTAACAAATTCTTTTAACCAATTATCGAAGGTATTTTCCTCCAATGTCCCATTTTCTAATGCTAAACTTACTTCTGTTGGAATGTATATAACCTCGCCAGTAACTGAATCTAGATAACTTTTTCCTAAATTGTCATCAACATGCGAAATCGTTTCTATAAGTGCTTCCATATCAACCGCAACGTAATTCAAAACTTTTCCTCCTTAAATTGTACAATAATTATTTTATATTTATAATAAAAAGCCAATAAACCCAAATGGTCTATTGGCCTATTTACTTATTCTTCAAATGTTGATTCATATTCTTCTAATACTTTTGCGAATTCTTCCTCATCTTCTACTGCAATGTATTGTTCTTTATCGTCTACTAATTCTATTTTATAAACGAAAGCATCATCCTCTTCTCCTATTGGAGCGAGCAGTGCATATTTATTTTCATCTAATTCAATAATTTCAATTATTTCAAAATCAACCTTTTCTCCATCTTCATCTAACATTGTAATAACTTTATTTTCTTCCATGACAATTCCCCTTTCAAACTTAATAAACATATTATACCGTTAACCTCGCCAAAATGTCCATATAAAAATATAGATTTAAATTATTTTAATCACTATATCCATACATTCCTCTAATAGATACTTCCCCTGATACAATATGTTCAACATTGCCACTAGAATTCTCAACAACTAATTCACCTTTATCACTTATATCAATAGCTTTTGCTATTGTTACTTTTCCTCTATTTATTAATTGAATTTCTTTACCTATAAGGACAGAATTTTTTCTACATATCTCTAAAGTTTCTTTTATACTATCATTTTCTACAAAATCACTATATAACTCTTCAAATATATTTAAAATACTAGCAAGAAGTAGCTTTCTGTCCATAAGCTTACCACTTTCAATTTTAATCGACGTAGCCACATCTTTTAGATCAGTTGTAATATCTTCTTTTTCTAGATTTACATTGATTCCAATTCCCATAACTAGGTAATTTACATGATCTATTTCTCCACTCATTTCTGTTAATATACCACATACTTTTTTACTATTAAGTATTATATCATTAGGCCATTTAATACTTGTTTTAACCCCCATTTTCATAATAGCTTTTTGAACAGCAGCTGCTCCAAGCAGTGTTATTTTTGATATATTTTCCGTAAGTATATTAGGTCTAAGTATAATCGACATCCATATACCCTTATATTTTGGTGATAAAAAATTTCGTCCGAACCTTCCACGTCCTAATGTTTGCTCTTCGCTTATAATAACTGTGCCATGTTCTTGTCCCATTTCCGCAAGTTCTTTGGCTTTAGTGTTTGTTGAACCTATAGAATTGAAGTAAATAATATTTTTACCTATGCACTCTGTATTTAGATAATTTTTAATTTCCTCAAATGTGAGTATATCAGGTGATGAGATTATTCTATAACCCTTTCTTGAAATAGCTTCCACTTCGTAACCATCCTCTTTAATAACCTTTATATGTTTCCAAATAGCCGCACGACTAACTCCTAAAACCTCACTAATCTTTTGACCAGACACAAAATCATTTCCACTGGCCTTAAGTAATTCAAGAATTTTTTCTTTCATAATATCAACACCTTTTTTATTTTATAATATAGCTAGGAATGTGCTTTCAGTTTATTATAATCTCCTATATCCCTCTTCTTTATATCCATGTTTGCCTTTAAGTGTTAGATCAATATCCGAAAGTAACTTATCTTTATCAACTGGTAACGTTCCAGAAAGTGATATATAATTTGAAGCATGATTACTTCTAAAAATACAGTTAGTAACTTCTACGTTTTCAAGAAATTCTTTTAACTCCTGAACCACTTCCTCCGGAGTTAATACATGGAAGATACCATTTTGTATATCTTTATAAATAGGAGTTCCGCTTTCTAACATTAAAGTCAAAAATCCAACATAATCTGGATTTATAGCACTTATAAGTTTCGCAGACTCTATAGCATTCTCACTGATTTTATCTCTTCCCCCTATACCCGAAATCAGAGTAGTTGATAGTTTTATTCCACTTTCTTTAACCTTTCTTCCTGCCCTAATCAAATTTTGCGCAGTTACACCTTTATGTATACTCTTTAATATTTCATCACTTCCAGATTCAACTCCAAGATACAAAATACCAATCCCCAGAGCCTTAAGCATGCTAAGGTCCTCTACTGACTTTGCTAAGATATCATTAGGCGTAGCATAAACCCCCACTCTCTCGCACCCTGGAAACAACTCTTTTATCTTTAATAAAATTATTTTCAATTCACTAGTTTTAAGAACTAAAGCATCCCCATCTGCTAGAAATATTCTTTTAACTACCCCATAATCTAACTTAGCCTGCTCAAGATCAGATATAATGTCTTTTAATTCACGTACCCTAAACTTCTTATCCTTATACATCCCACAAAAAGTACATCCATTATGTGAGCACCCAATAGTAACCTGTACAATAAGACTATAAGCCTCACTAGGCGGTCTATACACTATCCCCTCATACTCCACTAAACTCATCTCCCAATCTTTCAAATTACCCCCTATAGCCTAAAAGGCTATAGTTCTTTTGAATCATCCTGATAATTTTGTTAATTCCAATAGTATACTAATAGCATAATGCTTCGGCAATAAGCGTATATATTGTGTAAACAGCAATTGAACAAACCTTAGTAATTCTTAATTTATTTTATTTACCTCTGCGTAAGAAAACCGCATGTTTGAGCGGAGCGAGTTTGCGGTTTTTAGCAGATGTAAATAAAATAAATTTTAGAATTACAAGGTGAAGTGAATGCTGTTCTAACAATATATACGCTTATGCTAGAACTCGCAATGTCCTAGGAAGCTATAGAAACTTATGTAGATTACTTAGAAGACAACAACTGCGATTCACACTTTTTAATGAAAGATTTGATGTTCTCTTTTTCCTCGCAGATTTTAGTGTCATTCATATCACCTCTGCCAAGTCTATCACACTCCGATAACAAAGCAATTTCTTTAATGGATATATCTGCAGCCATTTCTTTAACATTTCCAAATGGTAAGTTTTTTGTTACAAAAAGAGTTTGCATATGCCATCTAACTAAAGCTGTCACCTGATTAATTAGTGCTTCATCCTTTGTAAGTGCGCAAAGGAACTCCCGGCTAAGATTCGCACCAACTTTATCATGATCATAAGATGTTATTTTTTCTTTTTTAACCTTTGTAGTAGGTGCTTTCCCTAAATCATGTAATAAAGCAGCCCACATAAAAGCAATAGGATTCTCACTAAGTTCTTTTTTCTTTGCAGCATTATCTATAACTAACATTGTATGTTTCCATACATTCCCTTCTGGATGATGAACTGGTGATTGGGGAGTCTCAATCAGATTTCTCAATAATTTATACGGATATAGTGTGTAAATATCTTTATTATTTATAATTTCATCAAAATATAAAGACGGATTTTTATCCTCCATTAGATGTTTTTGAAACTCTTCAAACATTTTAACCATGCACTAATTCCTTTCTATTTATTATTTTATTTCATAATTTTTTATTGTTATAACAAAAGAGCAAGTTATCTTATCTAAACTATATACTATTTTAGTTTAGATAACAAACGCTTGCTCTTTTTATTAATATCTCTTTATTAGTTATTCTGACTTGTTTCCACCGTACTCACTTTTGTTAGTTGTAAAAACGCTATCATTGTATGCACTTTCCTCAATGGATTGAATAATTTGATTTTTAGAATGTGGATTTTTGGATTTTGTGTCTTTGTTAATATAATTACGGGAATTATCTTTACTAGCTTGTTCACGACTCTTCATACAAAACCTCCTAATGACTTATTATAGATTTAAAAAATACCAATCATCCCTTATATGCTGCGATATTAATGCTCGCTATACTTTTTCAATACTTTTTTAAACTCATCGCCCTCACCTATTGATTTATATTCTACTTCGCCATTAACTACAACTGACTTATAGGCATACGCCTCATCTGAATCCTTAGGTCCAACTATTACATAATCAGTTCCATCCATTTTAATAGCATCAATTAGTTCTAAATCAACTTTATCACCATTTTCATTTAGAACAGTAATTATTTCATTAGTTTTCATATACATACCTTCTCTCATGTAATTTAGCAATTTGTTTTTACGTGCCCTCTTATTTTGTTCCTAATTTAATGTTTTATACCAAATATTTATAATAAGTAATAAAAATGAAAAATGCTTTGTTATCAAATAATTATTTAATAACAAAGCATTTTTTTATTGTGGTGGAATGTGTAGATTATTATTTAATAGATTCTGCAACCTTTATTAATTCACTCTTTATAATTCCACCTTTACCAGCAGATAAAAAATAAATCGCATCCTTAGTTTCCCAATCAATGTTTCTATCATCACTTATTACAGCATTTACACCATTAATTTTCGTTTTTTCAATTGTGCCATCTGTTGAAGCTATAGATTTAGTGGTTTCATCTGGAAACCTTTGTTGCATATATATAGATTTTCCAGTTTTCTCATTAGTGAAATACAACCCAATATATTTACTATTTTCAACTTTTTTTTCATTCTTCTCTTTATAAAATTCTGCTCTATCAAATTTATATCCTTCTGGCAAAAACGTTGGAAGCTTAACATTAAAGCAAGTATAATCATTCAATTTACTAGAATCTTTTACTTCAACTACACCTTTTTCCCTTTCTTTGTCCATTTTTTCTTGCTCAGCTACAGTTATTATTTTACCAGCCTGCATATGCGCAATTTTTTCCCCTTTTGCTGTGAATAATTCATTGTGATTGTCCTGCGTAACTACTTGTACTTGCTTTCCTTGTTTATCAAAAACTTTGCCTTTATACTTATCTGTAAGCCTCATTTCTTTTATTTTAGATGGTTCCGTTTGTATAACGCTTATATGTCCTAAAGAGATAGTTTTTATTACTTTCTCTGCTATATCTTGGGCAAAGGATGTTTGCATTATAGAAACACTTACTATACATATTGCTGCTACTGCAATAGCAGCTTTTTTAAATTTATTTGATTTTTTCATAATATTTTCTCCTTTATTTTCACTTATGCTTTTTAAAGTTTTATTCATTACCCCTTTTTTATTGCTGTTTTTACTAAAATCTTCTTTTGACATATTCTTGCTAAATTCTAAAAGTTCATTATATTCACTAGATTCTATTTTATTCTTATCTTCTATACCATTAAAATAAGCATCCATTTCTCTAGAAAATTTATCTTCAATTCTCTTATTGCTCATATCGTTTCCTCTCTTCCTCAATTTTCTTTTTTAACTTTTTCATTGTTCTATAAAGTATTACTCCAACATTGCTTTCCGTAATATCTAATATTTGTGCTATCTCCTGATTTTTAAGATTTGCACCAAACTTAAGAGAAACAATATTTCGATCCCTTTCATTCAAAATGTTCAAAGCCTTTGAAAGTTCACTGTTACTTTCTGCTGATAGTAATATCTCTTCGGGAGTTTTTCCTTTTGCTACTAAGTCCTTAATTGTGTCAAGAGAAAATAATTTATGCTTTTTTAGACTTCTAAAATAATCATTTACTATGTTTCTAGCTATAGCAAACATCCATACCTCAAAAGGTGACTTACTTTTAGAATAAATTTCTATTTTAAACATTACTTTTTCAAAAACCTGACTTGTAAGGTCTTCTGATGTTTCAATGTTATTAACACGATAATACATATAGTTATAAACTCTTTTGTAATAGATTTCAAAAATATTAGCAAATTTTTCTTCTTTACATAATTCTTCTGTAATTTCTTTTTCATATGAAATATCACGCACTGCAAGTTGCTTCATCTTTTTAAAACCCTCCTTCCCTTGTTTTTTACTCGGCCAAGTAATCTCATGTGTTAATACGTAAAATTTTTCATTCCATTACATATATTTTAATCTTTTTAATATATTGTGAAATGAACAAGCAATAAATAATTCCCTCAAACCTTAAGTCTGAGGGAATTTAATAATTCTTTAATTTTATATACTTTTATACTTTTATATATTCATTATAAATTATAGATAAAAGTTTATCTTTAGTATTAAGCTCCGAATTTTCTAAGACTATGTTTAAAAGAAATTTTAGCATAACACCTATCTGAGTTCCGGGCTTAATAGAAAATTCACTCATTAAATCTTTACCGTTTACTGCTAGTTCTTTTATAGATAATGGAGCCTTAGATTCTATTATAGCTATAGTTTGTTTTTCAACGCTATTAATTTCATCTAATCTAATTTGAGGAAACCGTGACCCTAAAGCATCTGCTCTTTGCAACTCAAAAAGGCTAAAGACTAAATTCATACTAGTTCTATTAATAAGACGTTTGACAGAAATATCTGTTGGCTTTGTAAGTACATTCATATGCTCTTTCACTAAAATTTCAATTTCAGTTATACTCTCATTATCAAATTTAAGTCTTCTAAGTATTTGACCTGCTATTTTAGCTCCCTTTCTATCATGGTCATAAAAATGTCCTATACCCTTAGTGTCAATAGTAAAACAATCCGGTTTAGCTATGTCATGAAGTAATCCTGCCATTCTTATGTTAAGAACTGGTGGACATTTTTCTACAACTACTAATATGTGTGAAAATATATCTTTGTCATGGTGAGGATTTCGCTGATTAAATCCTACTGTTAATTGAAGTTCTGGCAGTATAATCTGCAATAAGTTAGTTTCTTCAAGTAATTTAAAAGCTTTTGTAGTGTTATTAGATACTAACATTTTACATAGTTCATCTCTAATTCTTTCAGTACTTACATTTGATATAAGGTTACAATTCATTTTTATAGCAATCATAGTTTTTTCTTCTATATAAAAATCTAGTGAGGCCGCAAAACGAATAGCCCTAAGCATTCTTAGAGCATCTTCCTTAAATCTTTTATTAGGTTCTCCTACAGCTCTAATTATTTTATTTTTCAAATCAAAAATACCGTCAAAACAATCTATAAGACCATCTGCCTCGTTAAACGCTAAAGCATTTATAGTAAAATCACGCCTTGCTAAATCTTCTTGTAAATTTGAAACAAAAGTAACACCACTCGGTCTTCTATTATCTAGGTATTCACCATCTATTCTGTAAGTTGTAACCTCGTAGCCCTCTCCATTTACCATAACAGTAATAGTCCCATGTTTTATCCCCGTTGGAACAGTCTTATCAAAAATTTTAATTATATCTTCTGGCAGGGCATTAGTAGTTATATCATAATCCTTAGGAACAGCTTTTCCGATTGTAGCATCACGTACACTACCCCCCACTATATAAGATTCATATCCATTGTTTTTTAAAGTATCCAAAATTATTTTTACATCATTTGGTATAAACATAACTCCTCCAATATTACTTTCCGTTTATTCATTACAATTTAAATATACATTGCTATTGGTATAATCTCAATTACAGGTCCATCAATTACTAGATTGTTTGAATCATAATCTCTAATTAAAGTTGTATCTTTTAGAAATCTGTTTTTAAATTCTTTAAAATACTCCTCATTTAAATAATCAAAATAAGTTCCACTAAGCAAATCATTGCTATTTATTTCAGTTTTATTTTTATTTGGAATTCTTACCACCTTACCAAGAACAGTAATTTTTGCACCTTCAATATAATCTAAATTATCTGCCATATGTTTTATCTCCAGAGGCACTATAACTTTTGTATTACTATTACCAATATTACTACTAATAAACTTTATACATTTTTCAGTTTTGCAGATTTCCATATCATCTTTTAGAATTTTTAAGACTTGCCTTTTAACTTTATGTTCTTGACTTTCATCACCATTTTCTAGTGGCTCCGGTGAAAATGCTAACTGCATTTCCATAACTCTAATTATATCTTCTATATATTCTAATACTGGATTTTTATATAATTCCCCAGTGAACTGAACAAAATCAAATTCCTTAATATTTGCCACATCACTTTCATTCGTAATGACCTTTAACATATTTTGCTCATTTAACATATTCTTTAATCTTGACAAAATTGTTATTACAATTGAAACTCTCTCTTCAATTTTCTGTGATGTAAATTCATTTAAAAATTGAACATTTAAGTCACCTTCCATTATTTTACCACAGGTAGCTTCATATAATGGTGTATTTGTACTAATCGTTAACAGCTTCCTTGTACTTTCACTTTTTATTTCTGCAAACTCCTCAATTACAACTGTATATAAATTATTTATCATATCTCCATTAGTATATAAAGGTATTAGTGCTCTGTTATCCATATTTTCATACCCCCATAAGTCAGCACTTTCAGTGCTGTATTGTTAAAAACACTGAATCACTTTCAGTGCTGTTATATAAAACAATACTCATAACTATTTTATATTACTTTGCATAATTTAGAACAATAACTTGTAATGGGATTCTTTATTTATAACTAAATACACTATTTTTTCTTTAGTAATATTGATTTCATAACTGCAGTTTCGCCATATTTATTGCGCAAACTATCTATAGTTTTATCTATAACTCTTTTCTTTTCATCACTAGTGTTATCAATGTCAAAAATTGATATTTGTTTAAAATTATCATCACATAAATTATTAAGAGAAACTCCCAGTAATCTTATGGGCTCACCTTTCCATAATTCATCAAAAAGAGTCCTTACTGTTTTTAGTATCTCCTGGGTTACATCCGTAGAGCTTTTTAAAGTCGTACTACGCGAATAATCAATAAATTCATGATTTCTTATAGTTACCGAAATAGAGTAGCAACACTTTTTTATATTTCTTAATCTACTAGCCGTATGTTCAACTAATTCTAGCAATACTATATAAGCCTCGTTTTTACTTTTAATATCATCTGCGAGTGTTGTTGAATTGTTTATTCCTTTTAACTCCTGTTTATCTGATTTTACATCTCTATTATCTATGCCATTAGCATACTCCCACATCATCCTACCACTACTTTTAAAATGGTATTTCAAAAATTGGGCATCGTACTTCGCTAAATCTCCTATAGTAAATATATTTAAATTATTAAGCCTTGGAACACTTCTACGTCCAACCATGAAAAGCTCTCCAACTGGAAGATGCCACAATTTTTTTTCTACCTCATTTTTATAAAGCGTATGGACCTTATCCGGTTTTTCAAAATCAGATGCCATTTTTGCTAGTAGCTTAACATCTGACATACCTATATTTACTGTAAACCCTAGCTCGCACTTTATCCTATCTTTAATATCATATGCAAGTCTTAGTGCTGCTTCTTTAGAAGTATTATAACTTGTTACATCTAAATAACACTCATCTATAGAAAATTTCTCAATAAACGGTGTATAGTCACCAAATATTTTTCTCATAGCCTTACTACAGCTTTCATATAACCTAAAGTCAGGTGATACAACTACAAGGTTTATACATTTCTTTCTTGCAGTAAATAAGCTCTCCCCTGTTACTATTCCACTCCTTTTAGCTATCATAGATTTTGCAAGAACTACCCCCCTTCGCGACTGTTCATCTCCACCTATTACAGCAGCGATATCCCTCAGGTCTATCTTTTCTCCTTGCTTTAACCTATTCGCAGCACTCCAAGAAAGAAATGCTGAATTAACATCTATATGAAATATAAGTTTTTCGTTAAATTTAGTCATATAATCTCATCCTTTTTATAAATCATCTATAAGAGATATTATATATATTTTTTATATAAAAAAGCAACCTATCCTTAATAAAGAATAGGTTGCTTTAGAATAAAGATACGGTTGCTTTAGAATAATTAGTTAATATATCTTATGCTTTTATATTAGCCTTTATATAATCCTTTATTTCATCTGCATCACCAAATGTAAGTACTGGTGCTGATAGTTTTTCACATTCTTTAAAGCTAGAATTTGTAATAGTTTTACGTGCCCTTAATATTGAAGCTGCACTCATACTAAATTCATCTAGCCCAAATCCAAGAAGTACAGGGATAAGATTTGCGTCTCCTGCCATCTCACCACACATATTTACAGTTATTCCGGCTTTATGTCCATTATCTATTACTATTTTAATAAGTCTTAAAACAGCTGGATGATAAAAATCATATAAATATGATATTTTCTCGTTCATTCTATCTACTGCCAAAGTATATTGAATCAAATCATTAGTACCAATGCTGAAGAAATCTACCTCTTTAGCTAAAACATCTGATATTATTGCAGCAGATGGTATTTCTATCATGATACCAACTTCAATATTCTCATCAAAAGTTACTCCCTCAGACTTAAGCTCCTTTGTGCACTCCTCAAGTAATTTCTTAGCTGCTCTAAGTTCTTGAACATTACATATCATAGGAAACATGATTTTAAGCTTGCCGAATGCAGATGCTCTTACTAAAGCTCTTAATTGAGTTTTAAATATATCTGTTCTATCAAGGCAAAGTCTTATAGCTCTATATCCTAGGAATGGATTCATTTCCTCATCCATAGGTAAGTAATCTAATTTCTTATCTCCACCTATATCTAATGTTCTTATAATAACAGGTTTTCCATTCATCTTTTCAAGAACTGATTTATATTCTCCAAATTGTTCTTCCTCAGTTGGTAGAGCATCGTTTGCCATATATAAAAACTCAGTTCTAAATAATCCTATAGCTTCTGCACCATTTTTCAGTACAGCTCCTAAATCTGCAGCTGACCCAATATTGGCAGCTATTTCAACTTTTTTGCCATCAGTTGTTATAGATGACATAGTAGCATATTTAAGTAATTGATGTTTAGATTCAATAAATTCTTCTCTTTTGATTTTATATTCATTCAAAGTTTTCTCGTCTGGTTTAATAATAACTAAACCTTCTTCTCCGTCTACAATAATTAAATCACCGTCTTTAATTTGATGTATATCACTACCTGCACCTACAACTGCTGGTAATTCTAAAGAACGTGCAATAATAGATGTATGAGCAGTTCTTCCTCCTATTTCAGTTACAAAAGCTAAAACCTTTTCTTTATCAATCTGCGCTGTATCTGATGGAGTAAGGTCTCTTGCAACTAATATACACTCATCTTGAATGTCTGCAATAGATGCAACTTTTATTCCCATTAATATATTCATCACTCTTTTACTTACATCCCTAATATCTACTGCTCTTTCTTTCATATATTCATTATCCATATTTTCAAAAACAGCGGCTGTTTCTGTAGATACGGTTTGTAGTGAGTACTGCGCACTTACTTTATCATCATCAATTTTCTTTTGAATAGCACCTATAAATTCTGGATCTTCAAGCATACATAAATGTGCTTCGAATATTTCTGCTTTTTCATTTCCTAATTTTTCTTTTACACCTTCAACCATTTTTTCAAGCTCTGCAATTGCTTCTTTTAATGCATTATCAAACCTAGCGACCTCTCCCTTTGAATCGGAAACCTTGCTTTTCTTTACTTCAACTACTTCATCGCTAATAACTAATGCTTTTCCTATAGCTATTCCAAATGATACACCTATTGCTTTTAACATAATTTTACCCTCCTGTTATTCCTGTTTTTATAATTTCGATTATATTTTTTTCTACTAATTTGTAAGCCCTTGCTCGATAAGTTTCACCATAGCAACTGCAGCAGCTTCTTCATCCGCCCCACTTGCTTTTATTATAACTTCATCATCTTTAGCGGCTGCCATACACATTATAGCTACTATACTTTTTGCATTGTACTCATTACCATCTTTTACTATGAGAACTTCTGATTTAAATTTCGAAGCCTCTTTAACTACTGATAATGCTGGCCTTGCATGTATTCCAGTTTCATTTTTTACTGTCGCCTTCTTTTCTATCATAATTTAACCACCCTTAACTTTTTAATTTTATTATCATAATTTCATTGTTTTTATCTACATTTACTAAAACAAATTCTACAGATTCCACTTCTGCATTTTCAGTAATGATTAAAACACATAAACTACTCTTAGCTTTTGCTTTAATTAATTCCTAACATTTTAGAATCGCCTTTCTATAAAATAACTAGCAACTATTAATCAATCATTTAAATATTAGTTTGCTCATTGCTACATATTTTAAATACATTTATTATAATCTATTAAAGTAGCCAAATCTACAAAAACAGCTTAATAATTCTCTTTTTTTATATTCTTAAAATAAAAGACATAAACTAATAAGATGCCTTATTAGCATTTTATTTGGTTCATGCCTGATCTAATCAGCAACATACCTAATAATATAAGGATCAAAAGTTTATATGGAGATAATTAAAACCGATTTCAAGTTTTATCTCACCATTTATATATTTTAAAATATATTCTACAATTATTCAATAGTTTTTTTAAAATATTACTAAAGTTCAGAATATTAACACTTAATTTGTAATTTTTTGTTTGATAAAAAATTAACTTTTAAAACTCTTGTATACATTATAACATTACTATATATAATATTGTAAAAATATTAAGAAACTTCTCTAAATAAATACAAACACCCTAAAAAACTTTAGGATGTTTGCTTAAATTTTTAAGCCATAAACATTTTTATATCATCACTTGCGGTTCCTATTCCGGCTATTCCAAAATTCTCAACTAATACATTTACAACATTTGGAGATAAGAATGCAGGTAGTGTTGGTCCTAAGTGAATATTTTTAACACCCAAGTGTAGTAATGCTAACAATACTATTACAGCTTTTTGTTCGTACCATGCAATATTATATGTTATTGGTAATTCATTTATATCAGATAATCCAAATACTTCTTGCAGTTTCATTGCAATAACCACTAATGAATATGAATCATTACATTGCCCAGCATCTAAAACTCTAGGAATTCCACCAATATCTCCTAATTCTAATTTATTATACCTATATTTAGCACAACCTGCAGTTAAAATAACTGTGTCCGTTGGTAACTCTTTTGCAAAGTCAGTATAATATTCGCGGCCCTTCATACGTCCATCACAACCAGCCATTACGAAGAATCTCTTAATTGCTCCTGTTTTCACAGCTTCTACGACTTTATCAGCAAGTGCTATTACTTGATTATGAGCAAATCCTCCAACTATCTCTCCTCTTTCAATTTCAGTTGGTGCACTACATTTCTTTGCATGCGCGATTATTGCTGAAAAATCTTTAGCCGCTCCGAGGGTTCCATCAGCTATATGGTTCATTCCGTCGAATCCAGATGCTCCAGTAGTATACACTCTCTCTTTATAAGAATCTTTTGGAGGAGTAATACAGTTTGTTGTCATAAGTATTGGTCCATTAAAACTTTCAAATTCTGAATTTTGTTTCCACCATGCATTTCCGTAATTACCTACTAGGTGAGTGTATTTTTTGAACGCTGGGTAATAATTTGCTGGCAACATTTCACTATGAGTATATACATCTACTCCAGTGCCCTCTGTTTGTTTTAATAATTCTTCCATATCTTTCAAATCATGTCCACTAATTAATATTCCTGGGTTATTACGAACTCCGATGTTTACCTTTGTAATTTCTGGGTTACCATAAGTAGTAGTATTTGCGTTATCAAGTAATGCCATAGCATCTACACCATATTTACCACACTCAAGTGTTAATGCTACTAATTCATCAACTGTTAAAGTGTCATCAGTAGTTTGAGCTAAGCCTTTTTGCATAAACGCATATAAATCACTATTTTCATATCCTAAGTTGAATGCGTGGTCAGCATAAGCTGCTATTCCTTTGATACCATAAGTCACTAGTTCTCTTAAAGATCTAATATCTTCATTCTCTGTTTTAAGGACGGAGGCATCTATAGATTTACTCTCATATTCTGCAGGTGTTCCTGTCCATGTTGCACATTCAGGTAAGTTAGCATCTATCACTCCGCCAGCATTTACAAGTTCTGTTTTAATTGTTTCACGCAATTTTAATGCCTTAGTTATTGCTTCTACAAATCTAACTTTACTAAAATTGGCATTTGTTATAGTCATAAACAAACCAGTTACTACAAATTTGTTTACTTCTTTATTTTCTACTCCAAGTTCTCTTGCCCTTGTAGCATAAATTGATATTCCTTTTAAAATGTAAATTAACAAATCCTGCATTTTAGCTACATCATCTGTTTTACCACAAACCCCTTTTATTGTACAGCCTGTACCCTTTGAAGCTTCTTGACATTGATAACAAAACATACCCATTGTAAATTCCTCCTGTTTTTTTGGATAGACAACAATCTTATATAATCATCTTCCATATATTAAAATTTATAATTTGACTATTTAACATCAGCATAAGTAATTTAACCACCCCGCTGAACTACCTTTATTATACTTTGGGATACATTGAAAGTCGGTAACAAATGTTACGATAATAAGACTTTATATATATTATTATTCTTCTTCCATAATATTTTTGAGTACCTTCATTAATAGTAGATTAATTATATTAAAATTTATTGCATATTATGGTATAATTAATTTGTAAAACAATTAGGAGTGGATATTATGAAACATAGAAATGTTAATGATTTAATAAAATCAAGCCTTTTTCTTGCGCTTGCTATAGTATTTCAAGTAGTTGGAAAAAGCTTTCCAGGGATAAGTCAATTTTTTGTTGGTCCAGCCGTTAATGCTATCCTTATACTCACAGCTATAATTTGCGGCGGCACTTATGGCATATTAGTAGGTTCTTTGACACCATTGCTAGCCTATCTAACAGGTCAATTAGCTAGTGCTTTAGGACCTTTTATTCCCTTTATAATTATTGGTAACATATTATTTGTGCTTAGTTTTATAATTTTAAATAAACGAGGTAAGTATGGAACATATTTAGGGATTCTAATTGGATCTTTTATAAAATACATATTCCTATCTATTTCAGCATCAAAACTTATTCCTCTATTCGAACTAAATATTCCCGCTAAAATAATTAACAAGTTAGTAATTACTATGGGAATACCGCAGCTTATAACTGCACTTATTGGAGGATTTTTTGCCTTAATAATAATTAGTATTTTAAGAAAGAGAAAAGTCTTTATATAATTTTTTTTATTTTTTCTTTAATACTATCTTAAATTATCACTATATTTTTGTAAAAATTTGCTCGTAAATATGTCTTTTTTACATATTTCTTTATTCATTGACAAAAACTCACATATAGTATATAATTTATACCATGTATATAAGATTTTTAACTTTAAAGGAGGAAAAAATTATGATGTTTTCAAATTGGTTTAAAGACCGTAAAAAAGAAATACAAAGAAAAGAAAAAATAAGAACAGCGAAAAAGGTAATTTTTGGTGCCGCAGCTGGAAGTCTTAGCGGTATAATCGGAGGTTTACTTTTTTCACCTAAATCGGGTAAAGAAACTAGAAAAGATATTGCTAATTCATCAAAAGAACTTAAAGACAATATTAAAGAAAAAAGTACAGCACTTAAGGGACATATTGATAATAAAGTCACTGATGCTAAAGACAGTATAATTGATGCTAAAGCAAAAATTTCAGAATATTTAAATGAAAAAAAAGCGACAAATCAAGATAAGGATTCAAACCTAATTGATGAAACAAATGATACTGTAATTGTTGAAGATGTATCTCAAATTGTTGGACAAGCTGACGTATCTGATAAAAAAAGCAAGAAATAACCAAATTTAATAAGGAATAGTGGTGCTATTATGTATGTGGATTTTTTTAAACTAGGTCAAGGTTTATTAATTTTTCTTGGTATAATAATTATGATTATACTTATAGTAGGATTATTAAAGCTTATTAAAACTATAACAAGTGTAAATTCAATTATTAAGAGGAATGAAGATGATATTGAAGAAATATTATCAGTACTTCCGAAAACATTCAAAAATTGGTTTGAGATAACTGACAATGTAAAAGATGTTACTGAAGTAGTAGTTGAGAAAACCGCCAGTGCACTTAAGTCAACAGAATCTTTTCAAAAATATTTAGTATACATAGTAGATATTTTAACTATTGCAAAAAATATTTTTTCAAGTAAAAAGTAGGAGAATTCCTGCTTTTTTTTTAACCTTATTTTTCGGTAATATACTAACCTATATATCTATTTCCCTATAGAGTATTTTATATATAAAATGTGATATAATATATTTTATATATAAAATTATGTAAATGGAGGAATTGATATGGATATGAAATGGAGTTTAACCGAGCTTTACACATCCTTTGAGAGCAAAGAATTTAAAGATGATATGTTTTCTTTTGAAAATTCTATAGAATATATAAAAAAGTGGACACTAGAGAATTGTAAAACTTCAAATAATCCTAGAGAAAAAATTGAATTTTACATTGATTTCGAAAACAAATTTAATGATCTTGTTAATAAGTTATATAATTATGCAGAATTATCCACAAGTGTAGATACAAAAAATGAAGTTGCGAACAAGATATCAGAAAGAATAGCATTTAAACTATCGGAGCTAGCTAAACCTTCTACTATTTTTTCAAAATGGTTAAATTCGATAGAAGATTTAAAATCTATAATTGATGATTCTCCTCTTTTAAAAACCCATAGTTATTATTTGAAAAACTTATCTAAAAACACCAAGTTTTTGCTTAGTGATACTGAGGAAGAACTAATTGCTAAAATGAAAAATAGTGGCTCAGATGCCTGGTCTAGACTTCAAAACGTGTTATCCTCAAATCTAATAGTTGATATTACCATAAATGGTGAAGCTAAAAAACTTCCGCTATCTATGGTTAGAAATATGGCCTATGATAAAGATAAAAATATACGCAAAAATGCCTATGAATCAGAACTTAAAGCTTATGATAAAATAGCAGAATCCTCAGCTTCTGCCCTAAACTCCATTAAAGGTGAAGTTATTACATTAAGTTATGCTCGTGGATATGAATCAGTTCTCCAAAATACACTTGAAGATTCTAGAATGGATAAAGAAACTTTAGACGTTATGCTAAGCGTTATAATGGAAAGTCTCCCATCTTTCCAAAAATATTTTAAAAAGAAAGCCGAATTATTAGGACATTCAAGTGGTCTTCCTTTTTATGAATTATTTGCACCGGTAGGAAACGTCAATATGCACTTTACATTAGACGAGGCAAGAGTGTTCATAGTTAAAAACTTTAGAGCCTTTAGTGATAATCTCGCAAATTATGCTGACAATGCCTTTGAGCATAACTGGATTGACTCTGCTCCAAAAGAAGGTAAAGTAGGTGGTGCATTTTGTGAAAATCTACATAGCATTAAAGAAAGCAGAATATTATCTAACTTCACGGGAAGTTTTAACGACGTTTCAACTCTTGCTCATGAACTAGGTCACGGCTATCATGGTTTATGTTTATCTAAGGAATCGGCATTAAATAGTGATTATCCTATGCCTATTGCAGAGACTGCATCAATATTTTGTGAAACACTTATAAGTAATGCTGCAATTACGAATGCCTCTAAAGAAGAATCATTTGTAATACTTGAAAATGATATATCTAGTAGTGCTCAAGTTATTGTAGATATTTTAAGTCGTTACCTATTTGAAACCGAACTTTTTAAACGTCGCGAGCATAGTTCGCTCTCCGTAAATGAATTAAAAGAAATTATGATAAAAGCTCAAAAGGATGCTTACGGAACAGGTCTTGATGAAAACTTTTTACATCCATATATGTGGATTTGTAAACCTCACTATTATGATGCTTCCAGTAATTTCTACAACTTTCCTTATGCCTTTGGTTTATTGTTCTCAAAAGGTTTATATGCAAAGTATCTAAAAGCAGGAGACTCCTTTATTCGTGATTACGATGCTTTACTTTCAGCTACTGGTAAAAACAATTTAGTAGATGTGGCAAAAATAATGAATATAGATCTTCATTCCATTGATTTTTGGAGAAGTTCTCTAAAACTTATTGAGTTAGATATAGAAAAATTTATTAATATGAAATAAAAAAATATATATTACTATTAATGCATTCGCTTCGCTAAGAACTACTAATTTTATTTCCAACTAATCTGCTAAAAAACATAAACTCGCTATGCTCAAACATATGTTTTTTTTACGCATCTTAATTAAAAATAAAATAAGAAGTTCTAAAGCTTGCTTCAATGCATTATACGTAATATATACTTTTTCTTGTGTATAAAAACATTTTTTAAACAACTAATATTTCTATTATTATTCTCTGTTTTTTAACATAATAAGCCGATCTTTAATTTTTTTCTCATATCCATTTTCAGAAGGATTATAATAGCAGGCCTCAAGTAGTTCATCAGGCAAATATTGCTGCTTCACATAATTTCCTTCATAGGAATGTGGATACAAATATCCTACTCCAGCCCCCAGCTTCTTTGCCCCCTTATAGTTTTGGTCCCTTAAATAAGAAGGTATATTTCCTATATTTTTTTCTCCTATATCTTTAAGCGCATTGTTAATAGCCATGTAAGAAGCATTACTCTTTGGCGCTGATGCTACATAAATTGCAGCTTGCGAAAGTATTATTCTAGCTTCTGGCATTCCAACAAACTGAACTGCCTGCGCTGCGTTATTTGCCACAACCATAGCAATAGGATCTGCATTCCCCACATCCTCAGATGCAGCTATTACGATTCTCCTTGCAATAAATTTAGGATCTTCCCCTGCATATATCATTCTAGCAAGATAATGCACGGCAGCATCAGGATCAGAACCTCTCATACTTTTAATGAAAGCAGATATTACATCGTAATGTTCATCTCTATTCTTATCGTACTGTATATGTTTCTTTTGTAAACATTCCTCTGCAACCTCAAGGGTTATATTTATAACACCGTCAATGCCTCTATCCGTTGTTAGTACTGATAATTCAAGGGCATTAAGCGCACGTCTTGCATCCCCATTTGCCATGCTAGCAATATAATTTAAAGCATCTTCTTTCAAACAAATATTAGTATTCCCAAAGCCTGACTGTTTATCTTCAAGCGCCCTTGAAATAATACATTTAATATTATCTTCATTTAATGGTTCCAATTTAAATAACATAGACCTGGATATTAATGCATTATTAACTTCATAGTAAGGATTCTCTGTGGTCGCTCCAATTAAAATTAATGTACCCTTCTCAACAAATGGCAATAGCGCATCCTGTTGGGCTTTATTAAATCTATGAATTTCATCTATAAATAATATTGTCTTAACATTGTACATTCCTAAATTATTCTTAGCCTGAGTTACCACTTCTCTTAATTCCTTTAATCCATCTGTTACTGCATTAAGTCTAACAAAATTAGATTTTGTAGAATTTGCAATAACCTTAGCTAAACTAGTTTTGCCAGTACCTGGTGGTCCATAAAGTAATAAAGAGGTTATTTTATCAGCTTTTATAGCTCTCCATAAAAGTTTTCCCTTTCCTAAAATATGCTCTTGTCCTACGTAATCTTCTAATTTACCGGGTTTTAATCTTTCAGCAAGTGGTGCTTCTTTTAATAAGTTCTTTTCCGCTTGTAATTCAAACAAGTCCACATAATCACCTTCAATTTTTTCGTTTTGTATGCCCTATATCTTATATATCATTAACTTAAGGATTTTTGTTTTATTTTTTCTGTCATCTCGTGTATTTTAACTATTCCAACCTCTCTTAATTTTTTATTTTCATCTTCAATGCTCTTTGTTTCCTCTATACCCTGCATAATAGTATTCCAAGTTTTCTCGAGTGTTTCAATTTTTACGCTTGTTCCTCCTGCAAGTTTTGCTATATCAACACTTTGCATTCTTATATTTTCAGCATTTTTCATTAATAATTCATTAGTAGTTCTATCAAGCTCTGCAAGTGAATCCGATACTAACCTTTGCTTTTTTAGAGCAATAGCTTGAATTATTCCATTTTTAAATACAGGGATAGTTATTATAAAAGCAGAATGCACTTTTGATATCAACTTATAATTCCCCCTTTGAATCATTTTAATTTGAGGAGCAGTCTGTAGTGACACCATCTTAGCCATTTCCAAATCATATATCCTCTGTTTTAACATTTCAACAGTTTCTTTAGCATTTTGATAATTTATCACATTTATTTGTTCACCACTATTAGCTAGTAATTCAAGCTTTGGAATATCCTCGCTCTCATATTTTTGGACGACCATATTACCTGCAGTGATGTATTTTTCTAATTCTCCATAATACTCAAAGTTTTGATTATACAAGTTTTCAAGCAATAAGTTAGAACTATTTATTTCTCTCTTATATACACTAAGCTGAGTATAAATCTTGTCTATCTCTCCACCAATGGTTTTATATTTTCCCATCATTTTATCAATTGCCTGACTTGGTTTACTAAATATCTTAGCAAAAAAACCAGTTTTTTCTTCCTCAAAATCTTGTTTATCAAACTTTTTCATTATACTTGTAAGTTCCTTTATCATAACACCCGAGTTTTCAATGCTATTGGTTTTGATAGAATTTAATATTTGATCTGCAAATTTTGATATTTGAAGTGCTGGTTCATTACCAAATTCTAATACAGCATTTGCATCTTTAATATTTATTTTGGATGCAATTTGAATCACTTCTGGCGACGTTTTAAGCTGTTCACTTATACTTGTGGTCCTTTTCTCTATTAAATCATTTCCAACGCTCTCATCCTCTATTGTAAGTATTTGATCCGTTTTTTCCATAATCTCACTCCTCTTATATATTGGGACTTATTTTTATACCATCTGCTTTACTTAAAATAACTAATTTTAGATATCTACTAACTATTGAATAAATTTTTAAAAAATCCTTTTTTCTTATCCACATTTTTTTTAAAATGCAATTTAAAACTGACGCTCTCGAGTCTGTGAATATCATACTGATCAGAATTAATAAAATTTTCTATGTCATTGTATCCTGAAGGATTATAAATAACAATATCTACTCCCATAGAATCCATAAAAGCTAGCATTATACAATCTTCAAAAGATAAGTTTCCATTTTCTTCATTATTATAAATTACAATCTTCGGAACCTCTTCTGGATAATCAAATGCTTGCAAAAGTTCCAGTATAACCTTATCTAAGTTTATTAAAACTGAAAAAATATCCACTTGTAAATCCCTTAAATCTTCATGTTCAACGTTTATTATTATTGGATTAAGGCATAAATCCTTAATTTTTTCTGCCATGTTCCTCTGAAGTCCTGACCTGAGATCCTTGTATTTCCACCAAGATGAATTAATCATTTCCGTAGTATTAAATTTCGAAAAAACATTATTAGGATATATTTGATCAAACTTTCCATATTCCAAATGTACAACATCCATTATAGGTAATTCATTATAAAACTTAGTAAATTTCTGAGTTATTACCCCGTTAATTTCTTTCCAATAAGTGTCGATATTTTCATGTACACCACAAATTTTAGAGAACATATTTGGTATAATCACAGTTGACCCTTTAACATTAAACCCTTCCCTTATGTTTGCTTTTTCCTTGATCCATATATATATTTCCTCATAGGTAGTATTAAGGGTTACTGCCTCCACATTATAATCTGCAAACTGCCAAGGCCTGTAAAACCCAGAATCATCTGTATATAAGGTCTTATCAAGCTCTTGCCTCGCACTAAATGCAGTGGTCTTAATTCTATCCTCACTATTACTTGGGAAAGGCTTTATTTCCGCTTTAAAATTATAAACAATCTCCCTAGAAAAAGAATTAAATTTATCAATTTCCTTAAATGTCCCAGAATTTTCGGGATTAAAATATAAAATATCACAACCGAGTGTTGATAATAATACCAAATAAAATACCTCTGCTTTTGAAATATCACCATAAAAAATTATTTTAGGATTAAGACTAGTATAATCAAAATTTTCGAATAATTCTTTAGAATAAGTATTTAACCAATGCATATTATAATTTACAATTAATTTAATATCGTCATTATGAATTGCTTCATTACTCTTAATATAATATTCTATAAGACCCTTCAAATTATTCTTAATTTGCGCAAGCATTACTTTATTCGCAATCTCCGGGAAAAATCCATTATCACTTACTAAATTTATAATTAAAGAAACATCTATAACTTCCGCCGAAAATACCTTTATCCAGATATCATTTAATACATTTTGTAATCTTATACTAATGTCCTTGTCCAAGCCCTCACTAAATCTAATGTAAGATTGACCAACCTTACTTAATTCTTTATCTAACCTATATAAGTTCTCATAATACTCTTTCTCACCATTTTTTATACCAATAAACCTATAAAAGTAATTAGGTACAGTAACAACATTAGAATTATATTTAAACCCATCCCTTTTATATATTTCTGTTTTTAAACTACTTATTATATCTTCATTAATTTCCAAATTTACGCTATTAATTTCTAAGTTATTCAAACTATTCTTTTCCATATTCACCTAACCTTTTCAATATGTATTCCCTTGTAAATATAGTTTATTCATCAATAATAATTATACCATATTAAGCTCATAATTTTTCAATCAAATATATTTAACAAAAGAGATACTAAAATTTAATTTAGTATCTCTTTTATATAATACAAATTGGAACATAATAATTAATAATTGTTGTATTTTCCTAACACACTTGCTACGAAATTTTATTATAATAGATTTATTGTAAGTATTATATTTCTCAGTAGTGACTTGCATATGAGATGTAGAAACTATTGAAATTTGATTTTAAAATTCTTGTTTTACGAATGTAAAATTCTCGTAAGCTTGCCAGGACGGCAAGCTAGCGAACCTGAGGCAGGACGCCGAATGTGAGCGCTAAAGAATTTCACATAAGCAAAACATTAGAATTTCTAATCAAATTTCTAGTTTCAAATTCATATGCAATACACTTAAGAGAATTTTGATACCCCTTTATCACTATTTATAACCGCGGCAATATTTTTTCTAATCTACTTATTAATATACTAGATAAAATTCCAATAAAGTATCCTGTAACAATCGCTGCAATTAATAATACTGGTAAATACACATATATCATTAAATTATTTATTATAAATCCTGCTACTAGTAACTGACCTATATTATGAAATACAGCCCCACAAACACTAATTGTAGGTATACTTATGTGTTTTTTTAGATACTTATAAAGTAGTATCATTACTATATTGCTAAGGATACCTCCAGCAAGACTAAACATAAATGCTGGCATACCTCCACCGAATATAGAGCCCAGTAATGTTCTTAAAAACATTATTAGAAATGCCTCTCTCCATCCAAGTAAAATCAATGCAACTAATGATATAGAATTAGCGAGGCCTAATTTTATACCTGGAAATAACACCGGTATCTGAGCCTCTATTAAATAAATAACTAAAGCTATTGCCACTAATGTACTAAGCAAAACCATTCTTTTAGTCTTTGTCATATTTACACCTACATCTTTTTAATTTTAAAACGTCCCACCATCTATGCCATCATTTTTTTCTGCTTGAATATTAATCGTAAGTTTATAAGGTAAACATACAATTATCGCACCCGGTTCTGAAATCCAACCACTTTTTACGCATTCCTTGTGAGGGCAATCAGCATCTTTTACACTAATACTATTATGTTTAACTGCTATAACATTATAATGACCATTATCCGTTTTTAAAGTGAATTCTTGTGGCTCCACTACCTTATTTAAATCAATAGTTTTAATTATCGTGCCTGCACGCTTAATAACTGCAATATTTTCTGAACCTTTAATTGAGTTTTTGTATATTAAAGTAGCACCTGTTGTTATTAACACAATAATCAAAAGTATTATTCCAACTATCTTATCGCCCTTTTTCATAAGTAAACTCCTTACTTGTTAATTTAAAATTGTCTTTAAGTCCTGGAGTAACATATACTTTTTTATCCTTTGTTACAAAAATAGCCTCTATACCTTTAATAGACTCTACCAATTTAAGACCTTTATCGAGCCCCATGATATAAGTACTTGTAGACAGCGCATCTCCATCCACTGACTTATCTGATACTATAGTTGTACTTATAAGACTTTGTTCAGCTGGATATCCAGTCTTTGGATCAAATATGTGATGATACCTTACGCCATCCTTTATAAAAAATCTTTCATAGTTACCTGATGTAACTATTGATTTATCAGTAACACTAATCGTTCCCAAGTATTCACCACGTGTACTTAATGGATTTTGTATCCCCACATTCCAATCTTTCCCATTAGGATTCTTTCCTATAGCATAAACATTACCACCTAAATTTATAATAGCACTACTAATTTTATTATTTAATAAAACCTTTTTAACCTCATCAGCAGTATATCCCTTTGCTATAGCACCAAGATCTATAGCTTGATTTGTTCGTTTTAACTTAACTGTTGAATTTTTCTTATCTAAAACAATATCTTTATAATTAACTAACTTTAATTTATCATCAATTTCAGTTTTTGAAGGTAGTCTCTCCTTATCTGTTCCTATACCCCAAAGTCCTACAATTGGCTCTATTGTTGCATCAAGGGCACCACCAGTTAATTTACTGTATTGAACTGATTTTTCTATTACCGAATATGTGTCTGCACTAAGTTTTTGTCCTGAAATTCCAGCTTTCGCGTTTAATTTAGAAATTTCAGAAGTTTTAACGTTAACAGACATTTTACTTTCTATATTACTTATTCTTTTTAAAACCAATGCTGTTGCTGTTTCCGCATTTTTACCATATATCTTAAAGTTCATAATTGTACCCATCATATATGTTTCTTTTTCAACCGGTTCATCATTTGTTGCGCAAGATATTAAGAATGTTGGAATAATTAATAATAGAAGTATACAACTAATTTTATGTAATTTTTTTATGTTAACTCACCGCCTCAAACTTGTCTTTAAATATATTATACCATAAACATAATTCAAATAAACTCCCCCCTTTAACTTGTAATATATGGATTTAAGACTAAGTATTATATTGAATATTTCTTTACTATTCTAATATCCTTATACTGTTTAATCCTTTTAATGCCATAAGATGTTATAAATTGCATATATAAAAAACATGTGTTATACTAATAAAAAATTTACAGAATTTAAGTACTTTTGAAGTATCATTTTTTTATATATATAATGTACTAATTTATGGGAGGTACTTATGGAAGATACCCTTAAGAATAATTTAAGAAAAAATATGCTTAATATAAGAAAAAATATGCCTAATAATAATGTATCCCCTTTTAGTTTAAAAATTATGGACAAAATTATGGAACTACCGCAATTTATAAATTGTAAAAACATAATGTTGTACATAAGTTTTAATAATGAGGTAGATACATACAAGCTGGCTACATGGTGCCTTAACAATGGTAAAACGGTGATTGCACCATATTGCATAAAATCCAGCCATAAAATAGTACCTTTTATAATAAATAACCTTACAACCGATCTTGCTAAATCTACCTTTGGTGTTATGGAGCCAAAATATGATATATTAATGAAGGCAAATATTGAAAATATAGATTTAATAATAGTTCCTGGTGTGTTATTTGACGAAGATTGCAATAGAATTGGTTTCGGTGCTGGTTATTATGATAGATTTCTATCTATGAAATCAAAGAACACGATTACTATTGGTATAGCTTATGACTATCAAATAATTGATAAAGTTCCAACTGATGAGTATGATGTGCCACTCAATTTCATAATAACTGAAAAAAGAATAATATCTTTAAAATAGAAAATTACAAACATTCTTGTAACATAATTACTATATTTTATTATACTGATGTTGGAGGTGATCCCTTTGGAAAAAAAAATAGCTGCTTTTTTTGATATTGATGGCACCCTTTATAGGGAAAGTTTAATGACAGAGGTATTCAAAAAATTAATTAAAAGCGAACTAATAGAAAATGATAAATGGTACAAAGAAGTAAAACCCTATTATGTTAAATGGGATAAACGAATAGGAAATTATGATAATTACCTACTTAAAATGGCTGATATTTATACCGAGGCTATAATTGGACTTCATAGGTCTCAAATTGAGTTTATCGCTAGTCAAATTATAAAACAAAAAGGAGACAGGGTTTATACCTATACTCGTGATAGAATTAAGTGGCATAAGAGTCAAGGCCATATAATTATCACCATATCAGGTAGTCCCATCGAGCTTGTACGTGAAATGTCTATAAAATATGGATTTGATGATTACGTGGGAACAAAATATGAATTGAACGAACATAATATTTATACTGGTGGCATTGTTCCTATGTGGGACAGCGTTAGTAAAAAAGCTTCAATAGAATACTTTGTGGATAAATATAATATTGATTTGAATAAAAGTTATGCTTACGGAGATACTTCAGGAGATTTCACCATGTTAAAATTAATTCGTCACCCTGTAGCTGTAAACCCTACCAAAGAGCTTCTAATAAATATTCTAGACAATAAGGAGTTAAAAGAGAAGATTAATATAATGGTAGAAAGAAAAGATGTGGTTTATAGGCTACTTCCAGAACATATCCACATATAACTTTTTCTTTGTTTTCGATAAAATATACTTTATTTCACCAAAATACTACTATATAATATTATATAGTAGTATTTTATTTTTTGGAATTATCAAACTATATTTTATTTTAAAAGGAGTTATATTATGTTAAAAGATTTATTTATTAATTCGACAATACTAATCTCTTTTATTTTTATAATTAGCCAAATGTTTAAAAATGAAATTTTAAACTTATCAATATCATATAAATACAAATTTTTATTTGGACTAACTCAAGGAATCCTAGGTATTATATTAATGTTATTTACCATCCACATTAACCCTAAAGTTATTATGGATCTTCGGCATATTCCAATACTACTCGCAGCTCTTTATGGCGGTGGATTTGCCTCAATTATTGCCGGAATCACAATTGCTCTATTTAGGATTAACTACTTTGGTGTTAGCACCCCTGCCATAATCGCTTCTGTTAATATGTTTAATATTGCCATTGCTTGTGCTATTATATCAAGGATGAATTTAAAAGGATTTAGAAAATGGATGTATATGAACATTATAAGCTCCTTATTTATTACTTCTACATTCTTATTAATTATTAAAAATTCAATAATACTTCGCAATACTCTTATTTATTTTTGGATAGCTTCTATAATTATTGGAACTTTAGCATATTATATTTCAAACTACATGAATATTTCAATCAAATTACTTGATAGATTAGAACATGAGTCAACTATAGATTTTCTTACTGGTTTAAATAACGTTAGACAATATGATAATGCCCTAAATGAATCTTTTTTAAATGTTAGAAATAAAGACGAACACTTATCTATTCTTATAATAGACATAGATTTTTTTAAAAAAATAAATGACACTTATGGTCATTTGGCTGGCGATGCCGTATTAAAACAATTAGGGATTGTATTATCTATCTCTTCTAGAAGTTTTGATGTTGTGTCTAGAATAGGAGGCGAAGAATTTTCTGTTATATTACCTGATTGTCCAACCAATCAATCCATGGAAGTTGCAGAGCGCCTAAGATCAGCCGTTGAACTCAATGAATTTATTCTCCCAGATGAAACTAAAATTAATATACGTGTTTCCATAGGCTCTGCCACCTACCCCGATAACGTAAACAATTTAGAAAACCTAGTTCATGAGGCTGATACTGCATTATACGCTGCTAAACATTCTGGAAGAAACAAAGTATGTCATCCAGAATAACTTTGCAATGAAAGTTCACTAATACGTTGCTAAACAATTAATAATTTTTAAGAGAAGCTAAATGACTTCTCTTAATTCATAAGTTATTTTCTCATCATAAATACTTCCTTATAATTTATATCCTTGTATACTCTTTCCAATTCATTAATAAGTTTTGTGTCTTTATAGTCGTACACAGATATAGCAGTGTCTGTACCCCTTTCATACAAACATAACTGATTTTTAGATACTTGAATTGAATATATATATTTACCCATGTCATCTCTTAAACGAATACTGTAATCACCATCGTTTGCTTTTTGAGTACTTTGTGTACAACTTAGAGTCTTAATATACTTCACTATACTTTCCATATCTTGTTTTTTTGTAACTGTTTTTATTCTACCTAATTCTTTATTTTCACTTCTTATAGTGTAATTTGAAAATTCAATGCTTTTAGCTGAGGTTATTGGAATATTCCCAAATGGCGTTACCATTTGTTTACTCTCTTGTTTTGCACATGCAGTAAGTAATAAAATTAACCAAGCGCTAATTACAATAATTGTATACCTCTTTTTCAAAACAGCATCCACCTCCATTTTGTATTTTTGAGTAACCTTACTTAATCCTTTTTTCCCTCTTTAACCTGCACATAAAAAGCTAATACTGCCGCTACGAGTATAACAAGGCATACTACGTCATAAAGAATAGAAAACATTGAAGATTTAGGTCTATTATTAAAAATAAGCATAAAATTAAGGCATAAACTTAGAATCAGAGCTAAGTTTATAGTAGATTTCTTTTTAACCATAAGTTACACCTCCATATATATTAGTTAAATTATATCATTATATGGAATCTTCTGTATTATTTTAAAAAATGGAATAAATAATTTAAGTCTCATTTCAAAATTTAAAGTAGTATATTATAGATATACAGATACTTCAAATCAACTTAGGGCATATAACAATTATTAATTGTTATATGCCCCTAAGAATATTTTTGATACCTGTTTAAAATCGTATTTATATCAAAATGTAATTTCTCCGAAGAACTTGCAATACAAGACGCCGAAGCTATTAAAATTTGCTTTAGTAATTCTTCTTTTGCGAATGTAAAATCCTCATAATCTTTTCAGCGATACAACCACTGACTGAGAATTTAGCATGTAATTTCTCCAAAAGACTTGCACTATGAAATGTAGAAGCTATTGAAATTCAATTTAGAAATTCTTTTTTTACGAATATAAACTTCTCGTAAGACTGCCAGGACGGCAGTCTAATGAACCCGAGGCAGGACGCCGAGTGTGAATGCTAGAGAATTTTATATGAGTAAAAAATTAGAATTTCTTAATGAATTTCCTAGTTTCAAATTCATATGCAAGTCCGTAGGCGAAATTACATACTTCATAACCTATATTTCTTTTAATAAATTCGCCATTTCTATTGCAGTTACTGCAGCATCATAACCTTTGTTACCTGCCTTAGTTCCAGCTCTTTCAATAGCCTGCTCAATATTTTCAGTAGTAAGTACACCAAAAATAACTGGAACTCCTGTCTCAAGTGTTACGCTTGCAATTCCCTTAGTAACCTCACCAGATACATATTCATAATGAGATGTTGCTCCCCTTATTACTGCTCCTAAACATATTACAGCATCATACTTACCAGACTTAGCCATTTTTTTTGCAACTAACGGAATTTCAAAAGCACCAGGAACCCATGCAATTTCAACTTCTTCTTCCTCTACGCCATGACGTTTTAAACCATCTAATGCTCCAGATAATAATTTTCCACCTATGAATTCATTAAATCTTGCTACGATAATTCCGAATTTCAAACCTTGTGCTACTAATTTACCTTCATATACTTTCATTTTTATTCCTCCGATTAATTTATTATTATTATTATTTTATATATTATGTTTTAACTTATTTCTTATTTTAATATTATATTTATTTAACTCCTAATATAAATGGCCCATTTTTTCTTTTTTAGTCCTTAAATAAAATTCATCTTTTTCATTATGATTCATAACAATAGGTACTCTTTCAACTATATCAATACCATACCCTGAAATACCTGTTATTTTCGTAGGATTATTAGTCATAAGTCTTATCTTTGTAGCACCTAATAGTTCTAATATTTGAGCACCGATACCATAATCTCTCATATCAACTGGGAATCCTAAAGCTAAATTCGCCTCTAGTGTATCCATTCCTTTATCTTGAAGGTTATATGCCCTTAACTTATTTATTAATCCTATTCCACGTCCTTCTTGCCTCATGTAAAGCATGATTCCATTATCCTCTTTTGATATAGCTTTCATAGCTGCATCATATTGTTCCCCACAATCACATCTCATAGATCCTAATGCATCTCCAGTAAGACATTCTGAATGTACCCTAACAAGTACTGATTCACTGCTTTTTACGTCACCTTTAACTAATGCTACATGATGTTCTCCATTTATCTTATTTACAAATCCATAAATAGTAAATTGTCCATATCTAGTTGGCATTTCTGCCTGCGTAACCATTTCTACAAGGCATTCAGTTTTTCTTCTATAAGCGATTAAATCTACTATAGTAATTATTTTTAAATCATGTATTTTTACATACTCCATAAGTTCTGGAACCCTAGCCATTGATCCATCTTCATTCATAATTTCGCAAATTACACCTGCAGGATATAATCCAGCCATTCTTGCTAAATCTACTGCTGCTTCTGTATGTCCACCTCTCTCTAGTACTCCACCCTTTTTAGCTGCTAGTGGGAATACATGACCAGGACTATTAAAATCTTTTGCTGTAGAATCGGGGGCTATTACCTTTAATATAGTAGTTGCTCTTTCTGCTGCTGATATACCAGTAGTTGCAGTTGCAATATCAATTGACACAGAAAAAGCTGTTCCATGTACGTCTGTATTGTTTGTAACCATTGGATTTATATTAAGTTTATCTAATCTTTCTTTAACTATAGGCATACATATAAGTCCACGTGCATATTTTGCCATAAAGTTTATATTTGCCTGAGTAGCTTTCTCGGCAGCTATTATTATATCTCCTTCATTCTCTCTGTCCTCATCATCTACGACAACAACCATTTTCCCATTTTTAATATCCTCTAAAGCCTCTTCAATAGTACTAAATTTATACATTTCTCCACCCCTTATTCATCATTTTCAATGCTGTTATCATTTTCAATGCTGTTATCATTTTCAATTCTGTAATACTAACTATCTCTATCCTTATAAAACTTTAAACAAATCCATTTTTCTCAAGGAAATCCATACCAATAGATTTCTTTTCTTTTGGCGTTTCTCTATATTGTAATAATTTTTCAACATATTTTGCCATCATATCACTTTCTAGATTAACCACTTCCCCTATCTTCTTAGTTACTAAAGTAGTTTCACCCTTTGTATGAGGTATAATTGATACTTTAAAAATATTATCATCTACATATGCTGCAGTTAAGCTAATACCGTCAATTGCAATTGAACCTTTATGTACAATATATTTTAATATATCACTAGAAGTTTCCACAGACACCCATGTTGCATTTTCCTCAATTGATAAATCTACAACGGTTCCCAGTCCATCAATATGACCACTTACTATATGACCTCCTAGTCTATCACTAGCCCTAAGTGCCCTTTCTAAATTAACACGTGACCCTTGTTTTAGTCCTCCTAAATTACTGCATCTCATGGTCTCTGCCATTACATCTACACTAAAGCTATTTTGGCTAAAGCCCGTAACTGTAAGACATACTCCATTGGTACAAACACTGTCGCCAATCTTCATACCACTCATAATTTCCTTAGCATCTACAGTAATTCTTGCAGACTTAGCACCCTTAGCTATAGATTTTATCTTACCAATTTCCTCAATTAAACCTGTAAACATCTAATCACCTCCTCTGTAGATATTAATTAATGATTTATTTTTTTACATAAGCTTCTATCATTATGTCTTCATCAAATCTAGATACCTGAATATCTCGCAGTAAAATAGAATCTTTTACAAAATCGATTCCCTTTCCACCTACTGTAGTTTTGCCTGAAGTTCCTCCAAATATTTTAGGGGAAATAAAAGTAATAACTTTATCAACAATACCCTCATCTAATGCAGAATAATTTAATGTACTACCACCCTCAAGTAGAATACTATCTATCCCCATCTCACCAAGTACTTTCATCAAATAGTTTAAATTCACCCATTTATTTTCACTAGGAGTTACGATAACTTCAGCTCCCTTTTGTTTAATAGCGCAGGTTTTAGTATCACTTGCAAACTTTGTTGTAACAATAATAGTTTTTGTTTTTTCATCACATTTTAATACCTTCGAATCTAATGGTATTTTTGCTGTGCTATCTATAATTATTCTTACTGGGTTTGTGCTTATTTTACCTTCTCTTCTTGTGGTAAGCTCTGGATTGTCACTTAAAACAGTCCCAATTCCCACCATAATTCCACTTACTCTATTCCTTAATTCATGCACATATTCTCTAGATTTTTCATTACTTATCCACTTTGAATCCCCAGTCGTTGTTGCTATCTTACCATCTAATGTCATTGCAGTTTTCATAATACAAAATGGTTTTTTTGTTGTTATATATTTTATAAATATTTCATTTGTTTTTCTTATTTCGTTCTCCATTATACCTGTAGTAACCTCTATACCCGCTCTTCTAAGGATTTCTACTCCTTTGCCTGCGACTAGTGGATTAGGATCTATCATCCCGACTATAACTTTAGCTATTTTATTTTTAACAATAGCCTCTGCGCAAGGTGGTGTTTTACCATAGTGTGCACAAGGTTCTAGTGTTACATACATTGTTGCACCTTCTACATTTTCTTTTGCATTTTTAAAAGCGTTGACTTCAGCATGTGGCCCGCCAAAATGTTCATGGTATCCTTCTCCAATTATTCTATTATCTTTTACAATAACTGCACCAACTAGTGGATTAGGATTTACAAAACCTACTGCTTTCTTAGATAACTCAAGTGCTCTGCTCATATAATAACTATCCAAATTATCACCTTCCTAATTCTATAATTATGACATCTCTCTTCATAAATATTTCTTTTCTTAGTATATATAACTTTAGTCAAATCATCTCCTACTGAGCTGCAAACATATAAAATAATAAGAGCCCTGAAAACAATGTTTTCAGGGCTTAATAAGCTAATTATATATCAAGTTAAACATCACACAGTAGCTGTTTAACAACTACTGGATCTACTTACTAAATATATTAGAATTAAAATACAAAAGTGTTTTTATAACTATCTTATATAGTTTATAAATAAAAATCTTTCATATCTATCATCGTTCTCCTTCTCTCATCCAGACTTTACTGTCGGCTCTGGAATTTTACCAGATCTACCTTTCGGCTCGCGGGCTATACCGCCGGTGGGGAAATTAACCCTACCCTGAAGGATCTATTCAATTTTCAATTTTAGAATAACACTTTGCTATTTTAGTGTCAAGTAAATATTTATGAAAATAAATGGTTAATTAGAATATTAAAGTTAATACTAAATGAATTATATATATTTACACAACTATTTTCAATTTTCGCTTTACAAAGTTAACGTGATAAAGTAAAATGATATTAATAGGAATCATAAAGGAGTGTTCAAAATGAAAATTAAATTTAAATTACTAACGATGGCAATACTTTCAACTGTTATTTTAACTGCTTGTGGAAACACCCCTACAACTGATAATTCACTAACAGATATAAAAGCTAAAAAAGAACTAGTAGTTGGTCTTGATGATAATTTTCCACCAATGGGATTTAGAGATAAAAGTGGTCAAATAGTAGGTTTTGATATTGATATGGCAAAAGAAGTCGGAAAACGAATGGGTGTTAAAGTTACCTTTAAACCTGTAGAATGGGACGGCATTATATTGAGTTTAAACAATAAAGATATTGATCTTATATGGAATGGATTAACCATAACAGATAAAAGAAAAGAACAAATCGCTTTTTCTAAAGTATATGTTCAAAACAAACAAATAATTATTGTAAATAGTAAATCAACGATATCCAAAAAGAGTGATTTGAATGCGAAAACTGTAGGATTACAACTTGGAAGTAGCAGTGAAACTGCACTTGCTAAGGATGTCGCGTTTTCTAAATCAGTAAAAGAGGTCAAAAAATATTCTAATAATACAGAGGCACTACTCGATTTAAACGCCGGTCGTATCGATGCTGTTGTAGTAGATGAGGTAGTTGGAAGATACTATGTTAGCAAAAAAACTGGCATGTATAAAGTGCTTAATGAAAATCTAGGCGTGGAAGATTATGGCGTCGGTATCAGAAAAAATGATACAGCTCTTACTACAGAAATAAATAAACAACTAGAAGCAATAAAGAAAGATGGAACTTCCAATACTATTTCAAAAAAATGGTTTGGTAAAGACATTATTTATAAATAGTAAATTACTACTCAAGCATTCGTTCTTTAGGCTGCTTGAGTTACTAACAATAATATTGATTATTTTAAAGGAGTGTTATATTTGGCTAATTATATAGACATTACATCTTATATTCTAAAAGGGGGGCTCCTTACAATTGAGGTATATGTTGCAACAATAATATTTTCTATACCTCTTGGAATACTAGGTGCATTAATTAAAGTCTCTAGTTTGAAAATACTTAACAAAGTTGTGGACATCTACACTTGGTTATTTAGGGGGACCCCATTACTTCTTCAACTTTTTTTCACATATTTTGGACTACCCATTATAGGAATAAAACTTTCCCCTTTTGTTGCAGCCGCTCTTACCTTTTCTTTGAATTACGGAGCTTACTTTACTGAAATATTTAGATCTGGCATTCAATCTATAGATAAAGGACAATATGAGGCTGCAAAAGTATTAGGCATGAGTTATAGACAAACTATGTCAAAAATAATACTACCCCAAGCTTTTAAACGAATAATTCCACCTATGTGTAACGAGGGAATTACTCTAATAAAAGATACTGCTTTACTTGCTGCAATCGGACTTCAAGATATACTAAGAGCTGCTAGAGAAATTGTAACTCGAGATTTTACAATTACCCCTTTTATTATTGCCGCAATAATATATTTAATATTTACTTCTGTAGTTGTAATGGCTTTTAAAAAACTTGAAAAAAAATATTCAGTTTACGAATAAAAAAGCCCTGAACATATGAAGGATGGTGCTAATATGGATTTTCTTAAGATATCTAATATAAATAAAAGTTACGGTAAAAACCAAGTTTTAAAGAATGTATCTCTAACTCTAAAAAAAGGCGAGGTAATATCAATTATCGGCCCCTCTGGTTCTGGAAAAAGTACACTACTTAGATGCATAAGCTCCCTTGAACATATGGATAGTGGACTTATAGAATTCAATGGTGTTACCATTGCCCAGGCTCAAGAGAAAATTAATAATATCGAAGTTATTAATGCTTATAAAAAAATAGGTATGGTATTTCAAAACTTTAATTTATTCCCTCACAAAACTGTGCTTGATAATATAATTGAGGCTCCTATTATAGTAAATCATATAGACAAAAAAGCTGCTATAGAAATTGCAAAAAAGCTACTTGTAAAAGTTGATTTATTGGATAAGATTGATTCTTATCCTTGCACTCTCTCTGGTGGTCAAAAGCAGAGAATTGCTATCGCTAGGTGCCTTGCTATGAATCCTGATTTAATTCTATTTGATGAGCCAACCTCAGCATTAGATCCTAAACTTGTAAGCGAAGTATTAAAGGTAATACGGTCTCTTGCAATTGATAAAATCTCTCTAATAGTAGTTACTCATGAAATGCAATTTGCTAGAGAAATATCTGATAAAATTATATTTATGGAAAATGGAGAGATATTAGAAAACTCCACTCCGGAAGTTTTATTTACTAATCCTAACAATGAGAGAATAAAACATTTTTTGAGTTTGTCATAAAAAACCATATAAAGAAAACAGTAAGTCTAATTAATAAGGCTTACTTCTTTTTCGCTAAAAATACGTGGTTATAACTTTAAATTCCCGGGAAATATCCTTTTTTCATTATTATTTTACAAATTCAAAATAAAATGACACACCTATTTTTTAGTATCAATTAAATATAAAGTAAGATATTTTAAATTGTAAAAATTAACTAAAAATCATGTTGATTTTGTGAACAAGTGGTGATATAGTTATTTTATATAAATATAAAACGTTTTATATTTATATATACTTATTAGTCTTAATATAATTATATAATAAAAGTAGGGGGTTTTTAATGAAATGTAAACGGTTTAAAAAGCTGATATCATGCGTTATGACAATGACCATAATGGCCACCATGCTAACTTCACCAAGCGATGTTTTAGCGGCTGAAACAAATAATATAGGGACATTAAAAGAAGCTAAAGCCAGGGTGTCTGTCCATGATCCTTCTATTGTAAAAGATGGCAACAAATATTATGTTTTCGGTTCTCATATCGAGGCAGCAAAATCAACAGATTTAAAAAATTGGACTAAATTCACTAATAGTTACACTACTCCTAGTAATGTGTTATTTGGAAATTTATCAAAAAATTTAACAGGTTCTTTTGCTTGGGCTGGTGAAAACGATGGTGACTGTTTAGGCGGACATTCCGTATGGGCTCCATTTGTTTTCAAAAACGAAAACTATGTAAACAGCAATGGAACAAAAGGCGCGTATATGATGTATTATTGTACATCTTCTACGTATAAACGTTCAGCTATAGGATATGCTGTATCCCAAAAAATTGAAGGGCCCTATACTTATGTTGATACCATTATGTATTCTGGGTTTACTAAAAAGAACGCCCATGATACTAATAGTGTAATTGATACAAAATATACTAATACAAATATTAAAAAACTCATTGATAATGGCAAATTAGCAGGTACTAGTCCTAATTGGTTTACAAGTGATGGATCTTACAATACTAGTAATTCTCCAAACGCAATAGATCCTGCTTTGTTTTATGATACTAATGGAAAACTTCATATGATATACGGTTCTTGGTCTGGTGGAATTTTTGAGCTTGATATGGATGACACCACCGGTAAGGCAATTTATCCTGATAAGGAAGGAACTTCGTTAGACGGGAACACTATTGACAGATATTTTGGAACAAAAATAGCTGGTGGATATACAGATTCAGGTGAAGGTCCATTTGTTGTATATGATAATAGTACAGGATATTATTATTTATATGTAACTTATGCAGGTTTAAGTGCAACAGGTGGTTATAATATAAGAATGTTTAGATCAAAAAGCCCAGACGGTCCTTATGTAGATGCCGCAGGTAATAATGCTGCATTAACAAGTCAAATGGATAATTCCTCAGTTGGAATTAAACTTATGGGGAATTACAAATTTGGTTGTTTAGATGTTGGATACAGATCTGGTGGTCATAATTCTTCATTCATTGATTCAGATAACCAAATGTACCTTATTTATCACACAAGGTTCGATAATGGTACAGAAGACCATGAAGTAAGAGTACATCAAATGTTCAAAAATGAAGATGGATGGCCTGTAGAAGCACCTTATGAATATAATGGTGATGTTATTTCTAAAAATGGGTATTCAATGGATGAAATGTCTGGTACTTATGAATTTATTAATCATGGCACTTCTAATAGTGGGGCTTCAATGCTCAATACATTATCAGTAAATTTAAAAAACAATAATACTATAACTGGTGATGTAACAGGAACTTGGAGTAGTAATAATGGTTCATATTATATGAAGATGATTATTGGTGGAGTAACTTATAAAGGGGTATTCTTTAAACAAAATGATGAATCTAAATTTAACTCAAAGGTAATTACATTCAGCGCTATTGGTAGTAATAACCAATCTATTTGGGGTAGTAAGATGGAAACTGATAGTCAAACAGTTAAGTATGAAGCTAGTCGTTTACAAGATAACATTCCAAGTAGCGCGAAAGTAGATATAACATTACCTAAATCAGGTGTTTATGATACAAAAATCTCATGGACTTCAAGTAATCCTAGTGTTGTTAATAATAAGGGAAAAATAAATGCGCTTGATGGTGCTGTGGATGTTACACTAACAGCTCAAATATCTAAAGGGAAAGCCGTTATTACTAAAGAATTTAAAATAAAGGTAAAGGGGAGAATTAATGAACTTAATGTAACACCGATTTATAGATATGACTTTAATAAATCAAGCGGTGGCACTGAAGTTTTAAATAGTGGAAGTAAAACAGGAAATTCAACATTAGTAGGTTCTTCATCAATTTCCAAAGATGATCAGAGGGGTAAAGTACTTCAGATAAAAAATGCTAATAAAGCAGTAAAAACTAATTATTTAGCTTTGCCAAGTGATACTTTTAAGGGAATGACGACGGACGGCTACACAGTAGGTATGTGGGTAAATGTAGATACTACGGAGCCTAATTACTTGGAGCATAGTGCCTTATTTGAAGGAAACGCAGGAGGTCAAAACAAATTTCCTATGACAAGAATAAGTGCAAACTTATTTGGCAGGATTAATTCTAATGGAACATGGGCAGATGCCACAAATATTACAACAGGATTAATAGCAAACACATGGCAATATGTTACTTATACAGTTAACTCAGCAGGTATTCATGTATATTTAAATGGTAATGAAGTTGGCTCTTCATCAAAGGATTTAACAAAATGTTTTAAATCTGATTTTCTTTCAAATATAACAGATGTTAGAGTGGGAAGTGGTGATATTTGGGGTGATAGAGATATATCTTCTGCTAAATTTGACGATGTATCTATATATAATACCGCATTAACTGCTGATAAAGTAGAAGCACTTTACTCTATGGAATCTGAAACAGCAACATCGGTAAGCATACTAAATAGTCTGCTTTCACTCTTAGGCATAAACCTTAGCTTTCTTAGGCCTAGCCTGTAAATATAATTCAACATATCCACAGGTTACTATTTGGGCCCTTGGATATGTTGTAACTTCCAATTTTTTTAGTACCTTGTAAATGCAGCTCTGCACAAACATAGTTGAATTATACTTAAAATCAAAAATTCAACCGTCGCCATATACCATTCCCTAAGGACTATCACTTGAATAATAATGCTTAGAAATAATAATCCACCCATTATAGCTGATGTTACCCAGAACTTACCATTACCTTTTTTAAAACTTAAGATAGCGGCTATTATATTACCCATTCCAAATAATACAATTGTTATAATACCCGGAACAATCCAATTATCAAAAGGAACTTTAGATAACCATTCTTTTGGATACTGTGTAAAAATTCCACCACTTGAACTTATCATCATTACTCCAATATAAATAGCACCTAATGCCATAATCAAATCATAAAAACCCAGTAGATTCATTTTTATTTTTTCTTTCATTATAGATTTCCTCCCCTAAAATAATAACCTATATAAAATCACAATAATAAAATTTATTTATTTATACTCTTTCTAGCCTTAGATTTAGAATAATTAAATTCATACCAAGAGCGCTTCTGTGATAAATCCTTCTCAACATTTTTTAAATAATTATTAACTTCACTTCGAACTTTAATATTATGATCATTTTTAAGTCTTACTATTTCTGGAATAGCGTCATAGGATAAAGTTTTTAAATAAAGAACATCGATCCTCTGAGTTTTATAATATATATCTATATTTTTTCCAGCAATAATTTTATCAACATTTACAAAATTTAATAAGACATACATAATCAAAACAACCACTATTAAAACCTTATTTAGTTTCATTTTTCTATTCCAAATACCAATTAGTGCTACTATAAATAACATAAACAGCATAAGCATAAATATATGCACAAAAATCCTTAAATATGTGAATCCATAAATTTGTTCATATAAAGACATCTTAAAATGAGCCGAAAATAACATGTTAACTGTAAAAACTACAAGTAAAGTTAATAATACATTAGATATTATATTTGTAACCTTGTTATAAGTTTTGATATATTTCATACTACAGAGTAATATTGTAAAATTAATTATTGTAACAATAAAAAGCTCAAAGAATCCTTTTCTTGCATACTCCGAATATGTGAATTTGAGAGGGAGAAAATTATTACTTCCACCATAAAGATAGGTAAACTGGACTATTGAAAATAAAAGGTACACTATATTTATCATAAATATAATTGTTAATACAGTGACTGGCTCCCATAAAACATTCTTTTTAATATCTGTATCCTCTTCGTCATTATATTTAAAGCTCCATATATATGAAAATATTATAAAGAAAACCATAATAACAACTAACAAATGACTTATAATTTTCCATACTTTTATATTCTCAAATACACTTGAAATATTTGTTATATAATTCTTGAATACCATATCTGCTGATGTTAATAACATTAAAATAACAATTAATAATGGTATGGAAATAATCAGTCCTCTTAAAATATTTCTGTTCATAGATCTTTTTTCTGCATTTCTCACATTTATACTTCGTTTAACAAATATAAAAGGTTTTAAAGCATTTTCTGGAATAGCTTTAATTACTCTACTTAGTGCTTTTAATATTATCATTTTAGAATCCCATTTTATATTATCATATCTAATTAATACAGTACTTAAAGTCGTAAGTACCAATACCATAATTATATTAAAAGAATTTAAAATGTTATTTGAATGAATAGCATAATTTAATGTAAGCAGTAATGTAGGAACAATTATATTTAAACCAATATTTTTTTCAAATAAAACCTTCGCCCTAATACTCCATAAGAAAAAGCACATAAACATAATATAAAAAATCGCAATAGAAAGACCATATTCTTTACCCGTAAAAAAAACATCATAAATTATTGCTAAAATAACTGTTATACCTATAGTATATTTTTTTTCATTTAGGCTAATTTTCGAATCTATAATTCTAATTTCTTGCCTTTGATTTTCCTTTGATAATTTCATATTATCTTTTATAGTAATATCTTTAACATCCTTACTCTCCATTTTTAATCCCCTCCATAATTTAGTACTATTGTTAATAAAACATTAATATAATATATCTCCTATACTAATATTTTTACAATTCCAATCATACTACTTTATTAATTATTTTTCAATATATTTTTATTGTTATTCAATAAAAATATATTGAAGAGCAGTGTTTATAAAATTCCATTATTGTAAAGTTTAAATAATATTTCATAATTACTTTACTAGCAATATAAGTGTATCTTTTAATTGTTGATTTTGATATAATATTAATTGATACTTATGAATGTTGATAATTTTGTATGTTTTATATAATATATATTAATTAAATATTTCTAATAAAATAAATTTTTAGTGTAACATAGAGAGGATGATTAAATTAAATGCTTTATTATTTAGCGAATTCTATGAATTTGGGATTGAATCAATTTTTTATAATTATTTCAAAATCTTCAGACCCTACTTTCCAGGTTTTTATAAGCGCATTGGTTTTTATTGTATTATATCTTTACAATAATAAACTTGAAGCCATTTGTTGTGTGTTTAATATTGGAGTTACTGGTTTTACCAACTTAGTGCTTAAAAACATAATAAAAAGACCTAGACCCATTGGAATACAATTAATTGAAGCTCATGGCTATAGTTTTCCTAGTGGGCATTCCTCTATTTCTACAGCTATAAGTATTGTTTTTATTTACTTTATAATTAAACGAATGAAAAATAAAAAAATTGCATACTTAATTAGTGGTTTTTTACTTATCTATTTAATTCTTGTTGGAATTAGCAGGGTTTATGTTGGTGATCACTATCCAACAGATGTTCTTGGAGGATGGGTTATTGCCATAATATGGTCATATATTTCTATTGCTGCTTATAATTTTTGTATGAAAAAAGGTGTAAATAAATATTTAGATAAACATTTTACTTTTAGACTTAAAATGTTTAAAAACAAATCAAAGTTTATGTAAATATAATCAATAAATAATATAAACTAAAATAAGCTAGCAAAATGATAAATCATTTTGTTAGCTTATTTTTTGCAATCACATCTTTAATTTTTTATACCATTCATCATTTAACTGTATTTCCCTTTTGATTCTTTTTCTGAGTTTTGTCTTTTGTATCTTTTGAACCCGATCTTTTTTCTGTACCTTTTTTAGCCATGTTAATCATCCTTTCAAAATGTATTTCTTCTATTATTATTTACATAATATTTGATTTAATACTTATGATTTATTGATTAACATGAATAAATTTATTTATAAATCTCCATATCTGCTATAGCCTTTTCAACAAGTTTATCAATATCTAAAACTGATTCTGACTTAATTATCTCAACTAATCTTGGTTTTGTTTTTGGATGTTTGGGAACAAAAATTGTGCAACAATCCTCATAAGGTAGAATTGATGTTTCATAAGTATCTATTTTTCTTGATACTTCTATAATATCAATCTTGTCCATAGCTACTAGTGGTCTAAACACCGGTCTATCAGCCACATCATCACTTACTACAAGCCCTTCCATAGTTTGACTAGCTACTTGACCAATGCTTTCCCCTGTAGTTACTGAATTTATACCATATTTATCTGCAAGTGCACATGCAAGCCTCATCATAAATCTTCTCATTATTATTGTTAATTCATCTTCTCTGCATTTATCTATAATTTCCATTTGAATTTCAGTAAATGGAACTACATACAGTGTTAATTTCCCAGTATATCCTTTTAAAATATTAGTTAATTGCTTTACCTTATCTTTTGCTCTCTCACTAGTATAGGGATGACTATGATAATAAACTGCATGCACTTCTACTCCACGTCTTGCCATCATGTAACCTGCTACAGGTGAATCTATACCTCCTGATAACATAAGCATGGTGCTACCATTCATTCCATAAGGCAATCCACAAACGCCCTTTATACGTTTTGAATAGATATATGCCATTTTTCTTATTTCAATATTTATAACACATTCTGGATTATGCACATCTACACTTACGTTTTCATTATTTTTTAATATGCAGCCACCTACTTTTCTACTTACATCCATAGACCCTGGGCTAAAGCTTTTGTTTGCTCTATTAGTTTCTACTTTAAATGTTTTAGCTGGGCTACCTACCATTTCTAAAACTGCTTGCTTTTCGATTTCGACCAGTGTCGCTTCAACTTGCGTAACCTCACATACTTCCATTACTCCAAAAACATTTTTAACCTTGTTTATAATAGTATCCAACTGCTCTGAGTATATAAACCATCTTCCTTGGTCCTCAACAAATTCGTATTCTAAGCCTTTAATTACATTTTTTATATTATCTTTAAGTTTTTTTTCAAATTTACCTCTATTGAGCCCCTTCAAAAATATCTCCGGCGCAAATTTTACAAGTATTAATTTTCTCATCTTTTGACACTCCTCGTTTCTTATAATTGAATTTTCAGCTACAAGATATCTTTCATCTATTTCATAGCTGTTCATCTATTTCTTAGCTGATTTATCTTTTATTCATTTTTCTTAAAAACTTTAGTGACTTATTTAATTCGATTATAACATAGTCTACTTCATCTTTATTATTGTATTCAGAAAAACTAAATCTTATAGTTCCTACTTGCTCATCATCAGTCCTACCAATAGCTTTTAATATTTCACTGCTTTTATGGCTTTTCGCTGAACATGCAGAGCCTGTAGACACATATATGCCCTTTTGTTCTAATGCATGAAGAAGCACCTCTCCTTTTACACCTTTAAATGTTACACTTAAAATATAAGGTGTAAAGTAAGATTCTAGTGGACTATTGATTATAACACCCTCTACCACTTTGAGTTTTTCTATAAAATACTTTTTTACCTCTAAAACTTTATTAAAATTTTCATGCTGATTTTTAAACACTATCTGTGCTGCCTCATCAAAACCCGCAATACCTGCAAGATTTTCTGTACCGGATCTTAAATTTTTTTCTTGACCTCCACCATTTATTAGGCTAGTAGGTATAAGTCCCTTTCTTATATATGCAAATCCAACCCCACGTGGTCCATGTATTTTATGCGCACTTGTAGATAATAAATCAATATTAGACTTTTGTACATCAATAGGAATTTTCCCATAGCTTTGTACTGCATCTACATGAAATTTAGCCCTACTACTTTTCTCTTTAATTAGTTTTCCTATTAACTCAATATCCTGCACTACTCCTATTTCATTGTTAACATGCATTACACTAACAACTTGAGTATCCTTAGTTATACTTCCTATAAGAGCATCTATATCAATCCTACCACTATCATCTACATCAATATAAGCAACCTTTATCCCTGTATCGACCAGTGCTTTAAAAGTGTTAAGTATACTTGGATGTTCAATTTTAGTAGTTATTATATCAGCATTTAATTTATTCGAAGATGGTTTAGCAAATCCTTTTATAAGGAAGTTATTACTTTCACTGCCTCCTGATGTAAATATTATCTCCTCACTACTAGCATTTATACTTTTAGCAATACTCGTCCGCATCTCCCTAAGTTTTTGCTCTGCCTTAAACCCTAAACTATGTGCTGAAGATGGATTTCCATAATAATTTCTCATAGTACTCCCCAATGCCTCAATAACCTCCTCATAAGGCTTAGTTGTTGCACTGTTATCTAAATATATTTCCATGTTTTTATCTCTCTCCTCTTAATATCTTCTATGACGCTACAGTATTAATTCTTAGTATTTTACTCTACTTTATTTAATTATAAATATGTTAATTATCATTGTCAATAACTAAAAAAGAAAGCATAAATTACTTTTTATTATACGTTTTCATATGTTAATTTAGGTTAATTATTGTTTTTATGGTAAAATTATTTTATCGAAAGATGCTACATATATATATTAATATTTCACTATTTTCACACAATTTATAAACTACTTCTAGGGGGACTAACTTTATGACACCCAATGTTAAAAGAATAAGTATTTATGAACTAAAACCCAATATAATTTTAGCAGAAAATTTAATGTTAAATGGTCTAACTTTAGTTGCAAAAAACATTTCATTAAATATTATGATGATTAAGAAGATAATTGAATTTTACCCATCTAACACTATATATATTTATGTAAATGAAAAGGAGACTGTAACTCCAAGTATTCAAGATTCAAAAGGACAGAGTTTTATTGAATCTGAAAGTTTATTAAATAATTTTTCAAATAACATATACAAGTTTTTAAATAACATCGAGGTCAACTCCAAATTGGACTTAACACAAATAAGAACTATGTCTAAAGGAATTTTAGATACGAATAATGATTACAGTTCTATTTTAAAAAGTATAACAAATTCTAGGAATATAGATGAGTACCTAACTCGGCACTCTGTAAATGTTGCCTTTTTAAGTTCTATGTTAGGTAAATGGCTTAACTTACCTCAAAAATATTTGACCCTTTTGACTTATGCAGCCTTTCTTCACGATATCGGGAAGGTAAAAGTTAACCAAAAAATATTAAATAAGCCCTCAAAACTTACAAAATTAGAATTTGAGGAAATTAAAAAACATTCAGTTTACTCCTATGAACTTGTACGCACTATTCCTTATTTAGACGAATCAGTAAGTCTCGCTGTACTTATGCATCACGAGCGTTTAGATGGTTCAGGTTATCCTCTCCATTTAAAAGAAGATAGAATTAATACTTTCGCAAAAATAATAGGGATTGCTGATACATTTGATGCTGTGACCTCTGACAAAGTCTATAGTAAAAAACAAAACCCCTTTAAAGCTCTAGAAATAATGCAACATGAATGCATGGCTACCTTAGATTATTATTATCTAACCACTTTTATAAAACAAATATTAAATTACTATACAGGAGAAATGGTGAAACTTAGCGACAATCGTATTGGTAAAATAGTAAAAACAGACATAAATAATATTTCTAGTCCTCTTATATCAGTAGATTCGATTTTTATAGACTTAAAAAATGAAAAAGACTTATTTATTACAGACCTCATACCTTAGTATATATACGCATTAAAAATTCTAGGTTCAATGATTGGCCATTTTTTAAAGGAGTGATAATTTTGAAAATTACCGGTAAAAAAAAGAGTATCCTCGCTGATATGTCTTTGCTAATAGTGGCACTTATTTGGGGTGGTGGTTTTATAGCTGTAAAAGGGGCTTTAGATAGTGTTTCCCCTTTTTATATAATGGCAATACGTTTTAGCATTTCAGTGCTAATCATGTTATTAGTTTTCAGAAAAAAAATTAAATATGTTACTAAAAACTATCTGTTCATTGGAACTATAGTTGGGCTTCTTCTATTTTTAGGCTTTGCTGCTCAAACTATTGGTATGAAATATACAACAGCTGGTAAAAATGCTTTTTTAACTGGCACTAATGTAGTTATTGTCCCCTTTCTTTATTGGCTAATTAGTAAGAAAAGACCAGATGCTTTTTCACTAATATCTGCTTTTCTATGTTTTATTGGTATAGGGATGCTTACCTTAGATTCCGGTATACATATTGGCCTAGGGGACGGTTTAACATTATTATGCGCAGTATTTTACGCGGCTCATATTGTTTCCGTAGGTTTTTTTGCTAAAAAGGTTGATGTTATTTTACTTGTAATAATACAGTTAGGCGCCTGCGCCCTATTCTCAATTATAGCCGCTTTAATTTTTGAACCGATGCCTCAATCATTAAATTCAGGTACAATATTCGCACTTATCTATTTGGGTGTTTTTAGTACTATGCTTGCATTTATTGTACAAAATGTAGCGCAAAAATATACAACTTCTACCCATGCTGCTATTATTTTATGTTTAGAATCAGTTTTTGGTTGTATTTTATCTGTTGTAATGCTTCACGAAATATTCACATCAAAAATGATATTAGGATGTTTAACTATATTCCTTGCAATTATAACAACTGAGACTAAATGGAAGTTCTTAAAACCAAAAAAATAGAAAGAACTAATATGTAATATAATTAATAGCCACCTGCTTGTACCAGCAGGTGGCTATTAATTACAAACCCCTTAGATTTCTTATATTTCAATAATATGATATCTAAATGCATTTACAACCGTAGTATTATTATATATCCTTACCCTGTCTTTTTTCCCATAATCCAAATGCTGATGACCATAGAAAAAATATTTTGGAGAATATTTATCTAATATATTTATAAATGTATTGAATCCTGTGTGGCAAGGATCTTCCCCATCTCCCATGCCTTTTGCTGGTGAATGTGTTACTAATATATCGAATCCTTTTTTTCTCCATAAACACATTTTTAATTTTGAAATTCTTTTTTGCATTGCCCTTTCCGTATATTGAAAAGGTCCTTTATTATAGGCAATTGATCCACCAAGTCCTAGAATTCTAATATTTTTATATACTATAATTTTATCATCAATAGGTATACATCCACCTGGTGGTTTTTCTAAAAAAGATCCATCATGATTACCATTAACATAAAATATAGGAGCTTTAATCATATCAGCTAAAAATTCTAAATAATCTGCTTTCAAATCTCCACAAGAAATTACAATTTCAATATCTTTAAATCTTTCATGATCAAAATGTTCCCAAATATAATCATCTTCAACATCCGAAACTAATAAAACCTTAATTTTAAACACCTACTTATCTTTCCAATATTTTGTTCAATTCTTTGGAATTTCTCCAACAACATTATCTACAAACCATTCCATATATAACATATCCTCATAATTTCCTATGTCACCATCATCTATTCTAATTTGACCTGACCTATCGAATATCGGCCCAGCAAAAGTATGAAATTTATTTTCAATAATCATCTCTCGCATTATATCTACTAATTTTTGAGTTTGAATTGGAACATTATGTTTAGAATATATAATATCCACAAGTTCCGAGTCCATGCCCCACCAAAAGCTTACACGTTTAGACTCAGTACTAAAAATTCCCTTAAAACTACCATTTACGATATTTCTAAGTATTTTCTCATAAAACTGACCCCAATCCCATGTAATTAAAGCATAATTTATCTCGGGTATCCATTTTGTCTCATTCTCATTATATTTTAGTGAGTATAGTCCAAAATCTCTTGAGCCTTTACCTAAAGCTATTAGATCATTTTGCATTATGAGGTCCGCTCCACGACTTTGAAGTTCTTGCATTAATTCTTTTGAATGACTGACATCTCCAGTTTGATTAAGCCATGAAATTAAAACCTTTGCATTAGAATTTACAGTTTTAACACCAAGTGCAAAAGCATTAATTCCTGTTATAATCTCTGTTTCATTATAAGTATCTATATATCCTATTATGTTTGATTTAGTAATAGCGCCTGCTATAAGTCCGAGCAAAAATCTTGGTTCATGAGAGCGCCCAAAGTAAGTACTTACATTTCTATATGCTTTTACTGGAGAACAGTTAAAGAACTTAACATTGTCGTACTTAAGGGCCGCTCTAAGGGTTATATTAAGATAAGATGGACATGTAGTAAATATAATATCATAATCCTCTTCACACAATTTACTTAGCCTTTCATAGCCATCCTCATCATCAGAAGCATTAAAATTATCTATAACAAAAGTTTCTATTTCACTACCCAATTGTTGCTGTGCATATATTCTTCCTAAGTTATGGACATAACTCCAGCCTGATGTATCAATAGTTTTTTCAAAAACAAAAGCCACCTTTAATTTTTTAGATGAAGTCACTAGGTTTGTAATTGATGTTATAACATTTTTCTTATGGACATCAAAGGGCTCAGTTTGAATATCAACAGCATTATTTTTTGTAAGTATCCTAAGCTCAGCTAAAAACTTTTCAACTCTTACTTTTCTTTTTGTTTCTATGAATTCATTTGAAATACCATAAATTTTTACATATTCTAGAAACGCATCTCCAGTAGTAATGTCTAGTTTATCTCCTCCTAATTCATAAAATGTGTTCCTAAAAGGGAAATACACATTTTTTATAAAATGCTTGTATTTATTTGAAAATAAATAAAGTTTTGGTTTATACTCACCCAAATACTTACCAAGTAGAGTAAAACTACCTTCCTTTGAAAACCAAATATCATTTATGCCTGTCTTATTATTAAATTCTAAAAATTCGTAATATATTATATTATTTAAGTCATTCTCATCTCTTTTAGGAACTAGCCGAGTAACCTCTCCATCTATTGAATAAGCATCTACATATTTAAGTACACTTACACGTTTATTCCCTTCCATAACATAGAATTCATTCATGTACTCATATATTTTTATAGGGTCATCTATTCCATCCTTAATATGATAAGCATACACAGCTTCCCACTTGGAAGCAAACTCGCTAGAAATACTGGCTAGAGGAAGAAAGTTATTTGCGAAATCTCTACTTCTTGTATAGAAATAAGTTCCTACTATCTTTTTTAGTGGAATGTTTTTTAAGCCCAAGGGGATTTCTGCTACTATGTCTATTTTCTTTAAAATGCTATCTAATGATGATATATGTCCCGAGTTTCCTCTTAATATGTCTGCACTATATTTAGCTTTAGCTAATCTATTTGCTTTTTTATACTCATCAACAGATGAAAAATTCATCATACACTCACTCCCTTACTTTTTGACTCTTAATAACTATTACCACAATAATTTATTATTGTATATATTATAGTATATTAAAATATATTTTACCATTAATTAAAATATAAAATAGCTATATTTATAAAAATATATTGGGTTATCTTAAGTTAACTATTTTATAAAAGTTCATTAATATATGAATTGAAAGAATTATAATGTTATAATATAAATATAGATGTACATATTTAATATAATTTGAAATACTGTGCTATAAACCATATATGATACATAAGATAAATAAACTTAAAATTTGATAAGAAGGCGTTTACGTGAAATGGATACGAAAAGATGTATTTAATTTAGCAATACCAATAATAACAGAACAATTATTTGTTATATCGCTTGGTATGATAAATACTATGATGGCAGGTCGCATAGGAGCAGAAGCAGTTTCTGCAATTGGAATGGTAGATTCAGTGAATAATATTTTTATAGCATGCTTTTCAGCTCTCGCAATTGGGGGCATGGTCGTTGTAGCCCAATTTATTGGACAAGGAAATATAAAAAAGGCTAATGCTGCAATGCAGCAAGCTCTTTTTTCAGGACTTATAATTACTTTTGTTATAACTATTATAATGTTTATATTCCAAGGTCCTTTAATTGGAATGTTATTTGGCTCAGCCGACCCTAAAGTAATAAGTAATGCCCATACATATTTAGGCATAACTTTACTTACTTATCCACTAATAACAATTGATTTGATATCAAATGGACTTTTGCGTGGGGCCGGAGACACAAAAACTCCTATGAAGATCAGTATTTTTATGAATATTATAAACGTAATTTTAACGTACACTTTTATAAATATACTACACATGGGAATAATGGGAGCTGCCCTTGGCATCGCAATTGCTAGAGTTAGTGGAGGCATTATTATCTTATTTGTACTTTTACGTGGTTCAAAGATTTTAAAACTTACAAATGTAAAAGGATTCAAATTTGATAAATCATTATTAAAACTCATATTTGGCATTGGAATACCTGCGAGTATAGAGTCGCTACTTTTTAATGGTGGAAAGTTAATCACTCAAATTTATATAGTAGATATGGGAACTATAGCAGTTGCCGCAAACGCTATTGCTGGCTCAGTTGCAACGATGCTTAATGTTCCAGGAAATTCACTATGTATTGCAGCAACCGCTCTTGTTGGAAACCATATGGGAAGAGGAGAAAGTGAGGAAGCAGGGAGTGATCTCTCCTATATTACAAAACTATCGACTTTTGCTTTAATTGCTATAGCCTTAATATTCATACCCTTTGCAGGAAAAGTAACATCACTATTTATTACTGATAAGGCAATAATCCATTTGGCCTCAACCGTCCTTATAGTAAACTCAGCATGTATCCCCCTATGGTCTATATCCTTTGTTCTTCCTGCAGGTCTAAAAGGTGCAGGCGATGTAAAATATACACTGATAACTTCAATTATAGGCATGTGGTTATTTAGAATTACTTTAGGTTATTTACTAGGAGTTGTATTAAACTTTGGACTTGTAGGTGTATGGGTAGGCATGATTGTTGATTGGTTAGTTCGTGGCACGCTCTACCTTATAAGGTTTAAAAAAGGAAAATGGAAAAGTAAAACTGTAATAAAACTGCAGACAAACTCCTCACATTAAATTTTAATGTTTTGTTAATATATAGGACTATAAAACATGTTATAATTATATAACTAATAAACCAAAATAAAGAACTTTAAAGGATGGTTGAACTATGAATATAGCTTTCTTTCTTACACCTAAAAATGAAGTTATTTATGAAAAACCAAGTTCTACAATGAGACAAGCTTTAGAACGAATGGAGTACCATAGATATACTTCTGTGCCCTTAGTAAATGAATCTGGTCATTATGTAGGTACATTAACTGAAGGTGATTTATTATGGAAATTAAAGAACACTCCAAATTTAAGTTTTAACGATACAAATAAAATTTTAATTGGTGATATACCAAGACATGTTAAAAACAAATCAGTATTGATTAATGCAGATATAGAGAGCTTAATATCTCTAGCAAAGGATCAAAACTTTGTTCCCGTTCTAGATGATAACGGTGTTTTTATAGGTATAATTAAACGAAGTGATATAATGACTTATTGTTACGATTTATTATACGAAAATGATGAATTTAAGAATTTGATTTAATATATTCCATAATGAACAAAACACCTACTCTTGCACAAATGGCTAGAGTGGGTGTTTTAATTTTATAGTAAGCTCGCTGCTTCTTTGTCTATAATAATAGTTACGTCATTGTGAAGTTGAAGAATTGAAGCAGGTATATTAGGATTGATTTTTCCATTAACTGCTTTTTCTATAACTTCAGCTTTATTTAATCCATTTGCAAGTAAAATTATTTTTTTAGAGTTCATTATTGTCTTTATACCCATGCTTATCGCTTTTACTGGGACTTCCTCTATTGACTTAAAAAACCTAGAATTAGCTTCTATTGTTTGTTCGTCAAGATTTACTAAATGCGTCTGCGCTTCGAAATTTACATTTGGTTCATTAAACCCGATATGTCCATTTCCGCCTATACCAAGCACTTGCATATCTATGCCACCAAGTGTCTTTATTTTACTTTCATAAAGCATACAACTAGCATTTACATCCTTTGCCATTCCATCAGGCATATTAATATTGTTTTTACTTATATCCACCTTATCAAATAGGTTCCTAGTCATATAACTATAATAACTTTGTGAATTTTCACGATCAAGTCCATGATATTCATCTAAGTTAAAAGTTCTGACCTCTTTAAAATCCACTTCTTTTTTATTATACAACTTAACTAATTCCTCATACATACCTAATGGAGTATCACCAGTCGCAAGTCCTAAAACACTATCCGGCTTTAACGTAATTTGACTTGCAACCATTAAAGCAGCTCTCTTACTCATTTCCTCATAATTATCTACAACTATTATTCTCATATTGGCACCACCTTATAATATTACTCAAAATATCACTTTTAAGCTTCGTACACTATTTTTCCATTGACTATTGTAAAAGACACATCTATATCATCATTAAAAATAGCTATATCTGCATCATATCCTGGCCTTAAACTTCCAATTTTGTTATCCATATTAATTACCTTTGCTGGATTAATTGTTGCCATAGCTACAACATCATAAATTTCTAAATTACTGTTTCGCAGAATATTGAGTACTGCCTTGTTTAGAGTCAAAACGCTACCTGCGAGTGTCCCATCCTCAAGTCTTGCAGCTCCATTTTCAACCATTACCTTTTGTCCTCCAAGCTCAGACACGCCACCCTTAATGCAACCAGCTCTCATAGAATCTGTTATAAGAACCATTCTATCTTTATGTACAATATTTATTAGTATATTAAAAATCGCAGGATGAACATGTATTAAATCTGCTATTAATTCGCAGGATATATCACTTGTAAAAATTGCACCTACAATGCCTGGCTTTCTGTGGTTAAGTGGAGTCATAGCATTAAAAATATGCGTCGCATGTGATATTCCATCATCAATTGCTTTCATAGTTTCCTCAAAACTTGCGTCAGAGTGACCTACTGATAATGTGATTTTAGAATTATTTTTGACTTTTTTTATAAAACTATGATCTATATCCTTTTCAGGAGCAAGGGTTATAATCTTAATAATATCTAAATAATCCTTTATAATATCATAATCTGGTTTTATAATATTATTCGCCTTTTGAGCACCTTTATACTTTTCATTTATAAAAGGTCCCTCCATATGTACCCCTAGAATTTTTGCTCCCATAGTCTCTATTCCCATTTCTTCTCGAACAACATCTAACGTTTTATATATGCTATCAGTATCCATAGTCATTGTAGTAGGCAAATAGCCAGTTACTCCATTTACAGCTATGGTAGAACCTATAATTTTCAAGGCTTTCTTTGTAGCATCCATAGTATCATATCCACCACTGCCATGAATATGAATATCAATAAAACCTGGTGATACGAATCTACCCTTAGCATCAATAATTTTTATTTCTTCCATGCACCCTTCTTTATACTGATGGAAGTTATCATTATCTATAATGCCAATAATTTTCTTATCAAAAACTATTACGCTATTATAAATAATTCTATCTTTCATAATAAGTTTTCCATTAATTATAGCTTTAATATTAATCACCTCATCAAATATTTTTCTTTACTTTAATGTTATTTGATATTTATACTTATCACTTCTATATATTGCTTTGGTATATTCAATTGGGGTTCCATTTTCTAAATATGTGGTTCTCCTAAATGTTAACGCCAAAGCATACTTATCTTGATTTAGAAGCTCGCTGTCATACTCGTTAAGCATTATAGGTTCAATTATTTGCTTAGCCTCATAAGGATAATATCCATATTTCTCACGAAATATACTAAACAGTGATTTCCCCTCTACCATATCCCTTGTCATTCCATCAAATAAGCAATACGGAAGCCATGCTGTTTCAATTGCTACCGGTTGCTGATCACCAAACCTCAATCTTTTAATTTCAATAATCTTATTTTCATCAATAGGCATTTTAAGTTCAAGCATGCATTGCTTTGTGGCATCTATTATCTCAAAAGATAATATTTTAGTTTTTGAGATCACCCCATTGTCCTGCATTTGCTCACTAAAACCTTTAAGAAGTGATATCTCACGATTGACCTTTGCAATAGACACAAACGTCCCTTTGCCCTGCTGTCTATATATAAGTCCCTCATTTACAAGTGACATAATAGCCTTATTAACTGTCATTCTACTAACACCTTGTACTTTGCATAATTCTCTTTCTGTTGGAATTGAATCTCCAGGTTTTAATACTTCATTTTCAATCATTTCTTGTAATATTTCTTTTATCTGGTAATGAAGTGGTATAGGATTATCCTTCGAAACTTTTTTCAAAATTTTTCTCCTCACTTACAATTAAATTTATTTTCATAACAACTGTTGACATGTTGTTATGTTGTATATACCAATTATATTTCAAATTCAACATTAATGCAAGCTGTTTATATTAATAAAGATAAAAAAAGATTAATATGAAAACAAAGTTTTTCATATTAATCTAATATATGTCATCTCTCTAATTTATAATAACCCCTGTTGCAGGTTGTAGCACAGTTACACTGCATGTAGCTTTTTTAGTTGTATCATCCACTGAAGTTGCAGTTATCGTTGTAGTTCCTCCAGAGGTTGGTGTTACCCTTCCGTTTGAATCAACATTAGCGACAATTGGGTTACTACTAGTCCACGTAACGCGCTTTACCTTTTGGTTTTCTGGCATAACAATAGCTGACAAGTTTACAGAAGAATCCCCTAATTTAAATTTTAAACTATTCTGATTTAGTATAATGTTATCTACCTGCTCTGGTACATTAATTATGCAATAAACTAAATGATTTCCTTCAACTGATCTTCCGATAATACCTGTTGTTCCAGCTGTTATTGCAGTTACTATTCCATCATCACTTACACTAGCTACATCATTATTTCCACTACTCCAAATTATTGTTTTATTTGATGCATTTGTTGGAAGTATACCTGGCTTTAATGTTAAAGTGCTCTTAATCTTTAAAGTCTCACTATTTTTAATTAATGTCATTTCTGCTATGTCTTGCTTAGTTACATTTACAAAACAAGCATCCATAATCCCTCTATCAACTGTAGTCACAATAATTAACGTCACTCCTTCAGCTATTGGCGTTACTACCCCTGTAGCACTTACTACAGCTACATTCTCATTACTACTACTATAGGTTACTGCCTTATTAACTGCATTACTTGGATTTATAACTGTAGTTAATGTAAATGGAGTTCCCACAATTGACGGATTTACAATTGGTTTTATAGAAATACTTGTCGCATGTACTTTAAGATCATCAGATATAGGCCCAATTACATTTACACTACATGTGGCTTTTTTAGTCTTATCATAAACTGAAGTTGCCGTTATAACTGCACTACCTCCAGATACTGAGGTTACCCTACCATTTGAATCGACATTAGCTATGCCATAATTACTACTAGTCCATATAACACCATTTACCGAGAGATTATCTGGCATAATCTTAGCAGACAATGTAACAGCAGCATCACCTAATTTAAGCTTTAAACTGTTTTGATTTAAGGTAATACTATCTATTACTTCAGGTACATACACTAAGCAATAAACTAAATAATTTCCATCCACCGTTTTACCTATAATCCCAGCAGATCCGGGTGATAATGCAGTTACTATCCCTGCATCACTTACCTTAGCTACATCCTCATTCCCGCTACTCCAAATTACTGTTTGGTTTGTTGCATTGCCTGGAAATATATCTGGCTTTAATGTTAATGTACTCTTAATTTTTAAAGTTTCATAATTTTTAATTAGAGTCATTCCTGTTACATTCTGCTTAGTAACATTAACAACACAACTATCCATATTTCCTCTATCCACAGTTGTTACTATAATTAATGTAATTCCTTCAGCTAATGGAGTTACAACACCTGTAGCACTCACTGTAGCAACATTTTCATTACTACTACTATAGGTTACTGCCTTATTTACAGCATTACTTGGCAATATAACCTGCTTTAATGTAAAAGGAGTATTTCCTATTAAATCTCTACTATGCTCATTTAAAGTAATTCCTGTTGCATGTATTTTAGTGTCCGTTATAGGTCCATTCACAGTTACACTACATGTAGCTTTTTTAGTTTTATCATAAACTGAAGTTGCAGTTATCACTGCATTTCCACTGGCCTTTGGTGTTACCCTACCATTTGAATCTACATCAGCTATGTTGTAATTACTACTAGTCCACGTAATATCCTTTAGCGAGAGATTCTCTGGCATGATTTTAGTTGACAGTACTGTCGCAGCACCCCCTAAATCAAATTTCAAACTGTTTTGACTTAAGGTAATGCTGTTTATTACTTCTGGTACATATATTAAGCAATAAACTAAATAGTCTCCATCCACGGTTCTACCAATAATTCCTGTAGAGCCGGATGTTATTGCAGTTACTATTCCAGTATCACTTACTTTGGCTACATCTTCATTTCCACTACTCCAAATTACTGTTTGGTTTGTTGCATTACCTGGTTGTATATCTGGATTTAATGTCAAGGTGCCCTTAATTTTTAGAGTTGCACTCTTTTGAGTTAAAGTCATTCCTGTTACATCCTGCTTAGTGACGTTAACAACGCAACCATCCATATTTCCTCTATCCACAGTTGTTACTACAATCAATGTCACACCTTCAGCTATTGGAGTTACAACACCTGTAGCACTCACTGTAGCAACATTTTCATTGCTACTGCTCCAGTTTACTGCCTTATTTACAGCATTACTTGGCGATATACTCTGTTTTAATGTAAAAGTAGTATTCCCTATTAAATGTTTATCATGCTCATTCAAAGTAATTCCTGTTGCATGTACTTTAGTATCCGTTATAAGTCCATTCACAGTTACATTGCACGTAGCTTTTTTAGTTTTATCATAAGTTGATGTTGCAGTTATTACCGCAGATCCACCGGACATAGGAGTTACCCTGCCATTTGAATCTACATTAGCTATGCCATAATTACTGCTAGTCCACGTTATACTCTTCATTGAGAGATTATCTGGCATGATTTTTGCCGATATCGTAACAGGAGTATCACCTAAAGCAAATTTTACATTGTTTGGATTTAAGGTAATACTGCTTACTTCTTCAGGCACGTATACTAAGCAATAAACTGAATAATCTCCATCCACTGTTTTTCCAATAATACCTGCTGATCCTGGTGTTATTGCAGTTACTACTCCTTTATCACTCACTTTAGCTACATCTTCATTTCCGCTATACCAGATTACTGTTTTGTTTGAAGCATCTAGCGGAAGTATTTTAGGATTTAGTGTAATTGTTCCCTTAATTTTCAAAGTTACCATGTTTTGAGTTAATGTCATTCCTGATACATCACTCTTAGTTACAGTAACAATGCAGGTATCGATATGACCTCCATCTACTGTTCTAACTACAATCATCGCTGTACCTTCACCTATTGGAGTTACTATTCCAGCTGTACTTACAGTAGCCACATCATCATTACTACTACTCCAAATTACTGCTTTATTTGCAGCATTAGCTGGTAATACTGTAGCTTTTAGAGTTAATGTTGGCCCACCTACAATTAGAGTCTGGTTCTCTTGAGAAGTGGTTACAGTGGTGGCACTAATTGCTGATAAATTCACTTCAGCGCGAGTATTATAAACAGACACTTGAATTTGATACAATAGAGCTATAGTAAAAATTATCAATAAGTTTTTTACTGTAATTATTTTATGTTTTGTTATCAACTCTTCACTCCCTTTATTAGGACAATACATCAATTTTAGTAAAACAAATACTTGTATACTTATATTTAACATTATCTTCTATATATCGGTAATTTGTCAATATACTTTAATTAATAAGCCAATTTTACATTTTTTTAAAAACAAAAATACTCTATATCGCAGACTTTCTTTGTCTACTTTATAGAGTATCTTTAACTTTTGTTCTTATTAACTTTTTTACTATTTTAAATTTAACTCTTCATAGCTCTCATAGAATTTAATACTGCAATCAAAGCAACTCCTACATCTCCAAAAACTGCTTCCCACATATTTGCAATTCCAAACACTGCAAGTATCAAAATGATTGCCTTTACACCTAATGCAAATACAATATTTTGCATAACAATCTTCTTTGTCTTTTGGGCAATTTTGATAGCCAAAGCAATCTTAGATGGTTCATCTGTCATTATTACTATATCAGCAGCTTCTATTGCCGCATCAGACCCCACTCCACCCATAGCTATTCCAATATCTGCTCTTGCAAGCACTGGAGCATCATTGATGCCATCTCCTACAAAAACAATTTTTCCTTTAGGTGACTTTTCATTTTGAAGTTTCTCAAGCTTTTCTACCTTATCCTGTGGAAGAAGTTCTGAGTAAACTTCATCAACGCCAAGAACTTTTCCAATATTATTTGCTATATCTTTATTATCACCAGTAAGCATTACTATTTTTTTAACACCCATAGACTTTAATTTTTTTATAGCAGAAATAGAATCATCTTTTACTTCATCGGATATTATAATGCTACCAACATATATATTATCTATAGCTACATATATTATCGAACCAACATTTTTACCCTTAGTATATGAAATTTTCTCACTATCCATGAGCTTTGCATTACCAGCTAGGACATATTTTCCTTTTACCTTAGCTTTAATACCTTTCCCAGCTATTTCTTCAACATCTTCAATATCTTTTTTATTTACTTCTTTACCATAAGCTTTTAGTATAGATGTTGCAATTGGGTGATTAGAATAACTTTCAACAGATGCTGCATATTCTAATAATTCCTCTTCGTTTATATCACCCTCAATATGCATTTCTGTAACCTTAAATACTCCTTTAGTTAATGTTCCAGTTTTATCGAAAACCACCATTTCAACGCTATTTAATGCCTCCAAATAGTTTCCACCCTTAACCAAAATTCCATTTTTAGATGCTCCACCTATTCCACCAAAGAATCCAAGTGGGATAGATATTACTAAAGCACAAGGACAAGATACTACTAAAAATACTAATGCTCTATATATCCATTGCGAGAACGTAGCACCAGGTATTAAAAGTGGTGGAACCAAAGCAAGTACAACTGCACTTATAACTACAATCGGTGTGTAATACCTTGCAAATTTAGTTATAAAGTTTTCAGTTGGTGCTTTTTTACTACTAGCATTTTTAACTAGATCTAATATTTTAGCTAAAGTCGATTCGCCAAACTCTTTTTTTACCTCTATAGTCAATAACCCATTTTTATTTATGCAGCCTGCTAAGATTTCATCCCCAGTATTAACTTCTCTTGGAACTGATTCACCAGTTAAAGCGGATGAATCGACTAATGAGTTTCCCTCTATAACACTCCCATCTAAAGGTACTTTTTCCCCTGGTTTTACTATTATAATATCACCAATGTGTACCTCTTCTGGATCAACTTTTACTATTTCATCATTAATTTTCTTATTTGCATAATCCGGTCTTATATCCATTAGTGCAGATATTGACTTTGTAGATTTATTTACGGCCATATCCTGGAAGAACTCTCCTACTTGGTAAAAGAGCATAACCCCTACACCTTCTGGAAATTGCCCTATAGAAAATGCTCCTACTGTTGCAAGTGCCATCAAGAAGTTTTCATCAAAAACTTCTCCTCTTAATATATTTTTTATGGCAACCATTAATACTTCTCCACCAATTAGTAAATAGCTTATAAGGAATAATGAAAATTCAAACCAGTAATCTAATTTTAATATAACTGCTATAAGGAAAATTGCAACCCCTACAGAAAAACGTATGATTTTATTTTTATCATTTCCCTGGTTCTCGCCACCATGTCCATGATCATGACTATGATTATGTGAATGCCCCTCATGTTTAACACTTTCTATAAAGTTAACATCAGGTTCTATCCTCTTAACTATTTTTTTTGCTTCATCTATAACTTTTAATATTTTATCTTCGCTTTGAAATTGAATCACTAAATTTTTATTAATAAAGTTTATACTTGCATCTGATACTCCATCTAGCTTTTTACATTGAGTTTCAATTTTATTTGCACAATTTACGCAACATAGACCCTCTAAAATGAATTCTCTCTTTATTATAGTCTCCATTTCCTCGCCTCGCTTTCAAAGTTTTTACGTTATAATTTATTCTTTATGTAATAGAATATTATCTAAGTTCTTTTATGTGTGTAAGTCCTTGATCAAATATTTGTTTAACATGCTGATCGTCCAATGAATAATAGACAACCTTACCCTCACGTCTATACTTAACAAGTCTAGCATTCTTAAGTACACGCAATTGATGTGAAATAGCTGATTGAGTCATAATAAGAAGAGCTGCTATATCACAAACACACATTTCAGTTTCAAAAAGCACACAAAGAATTTTAATTCTTGTACTATCTCCAAAAACCTTAAAAAGTTCTGCGAGATCTGATAAAGTCTCTGCTGGTGGTATTAATCTTCTTACCTTTTCTATCTCATTTTCATGAACAGTTGCGCAATGACAAAACTCTATATCTTTCTCCATCTATATTCCCTCCCTCATATGAACATATGAATTGTTGTTCATACGTTCATTATATGATAGGAAGCAATACTTGTCAACATTCCCTTAAAATATTTTTTCACTTGGTTTTACATTGTTAATAAATCAGGGGACAGTTAATAACTTTAGTATTGTTAACCCTTGATATCACTGTGATAACTTGAGTTGTCGTTGAGGGACACTTAATAACTATTGTATTATTAACCTACTAAATATCACAAAAAATAAAAACTCACATCATGTGTCTATTCATGATGCGAGTTTTAAATTCACTATTTTCTTAATTTAATAATTACCTATATTCTTAATGATTTCAGAAATTATATCAATTCTTTTAAATGGTGTAATAAGATAATATCCATCTACATAATTATAAATTTCTCTCGCAATATCCGTAGATATCTTAATTGCAAGAATTGTAGCTTCCTCTTTTGAAATACCATTATATAGCTCCGTGATTTCATCAGAAACAGTTATCCCTGAAATTTCATTGTTCATAAAACAAGCGTTCCTATGGCTTACAATTGGAATAATCCCACCTAGAATTTTAGCAGGCAACTCCCTACGTGCTTGTTTTAAATTTTCTACAGCTTGCTTTGATAAAATTGGTTGTGTTAAAAACATAGTTACACCATTTTCTATTTTCTTTTTCGCGTGGTCAAGTTGACTACTAAAATTAATAGCATTTACATTTAAGGCACCACAAATATTAAAAGGTGATGAAAATGTTGTCTCATTTAAACTAGTAATGTAATTGGCAAGTATTGCAGAATTAAAGCTAAACATTGCCTTAACCTCATCCCGCTCAGCTGATGGTATAGGGTCACCAGTTACCACTAAAACATTATTTACTCCCTCAATGCTTAAGCCTAAAAGCAATGCTTTAGTCGCATTAATGTTTCTATCTCGACAAGTCATATGCGGAATAGTTGTAATATCAAGTTCTCTCTTTAACTTACAAGCAAGTAAGCTGCTATCTACTCTAACTCTTGCAACAGGACAATCTGCAATGGTTATTGCATCAACTCCTTGCTCCTTAAGACTTTTAGCACTATTCATAAAAAAATCTATCCCCGTATCCATCGGTGGATCTAGTTCCACCGCAATAATCTTTTTTCCAAGCCTTATTTTTTCGAGAAGAGAATTTTTAACTATAAGTTTTTCAAACTTAATTTTTTCGATCTTTATACTTGAAACAATTTCATGTGGAGATAACCCTTCTATATTTGCTACAGTTTCTCTTATAAATTCTGGAGTTGTACCACAGCACCCACCTATTATCGCTACACCTTGTTTTGCTATTTCTAGCATTTGCCTTGCAAAATATTCTTTAGTATTATTAAAAAACGTACGATTATTTATTACTGTTGGATACCCTGAATTTGGCATAACGGAGATTGTTTTATTTTCTATATTAAGAGTTTTAATATATTTTAGTAAATGATTTGGCCCTGAAAAACAGTTAAAGCCACAAGCATCTATACTTGATATATTAGAAACTTTCTCTATAAATTTTTCACCTGATATACCGATTCTTGTAAATCCTTCTGGAGAAACTGCAAGTTCCATCAAAATATATGCCTTTGGATTTTTCTCCTTAATATATTTAGAAATTTGGGGTAGATATTCATCACTACTAAAAGTTTCGAATATAAAGTGCGTTGCACCGAGTTCTAAAAACAAATCTACTATTTCTTTATATGCCTCCCATAAATTAATAGTCTCTAAAAATGGGATTGGTCCAATATCAGCAAAAACCAAAACATCAGTGCCCTTTGTTGCCTCACTTGCTATTTCATAACCTTTTACAATCACATCTTTTACTATATTAAAATCACTTTCAAGGCTAATTCTATTTGCAGCAAATGTATTTGTCTTAATTGCCCTGCAACCTGCATCTATATATTCCTTATGTATATTTAATATGGTATCTCTTTCATAAATATTTGCAAGCTCACATTTAGATAATGGGTTATCTTTAATACTTGCATAATATGTCCCCATGGCACCATCAAAAATCAGTGGTAATTCCTTAACATTCATATATTTCTCCTTTCTCTCAAACATAAAATCTTATATTTGATAATAATCAAAAATTTCTTTAGGCTAATTATATCAAAAAATTCTGATTATAGTATACTTTAGAAAAAGTAATACTTAAAGCTTTAAAAATACATTTGATGTAATTACTCTACATATCTGAATTATTTTCTTGCATATTACCATAAATGAAGTGTAAGATAACATTAGGGTATTCAAAAATGAGAATGTCCCATAGACAAGAAAAATATTTCCCCGCAATGTACATAAGCAAAAAATAAATCTTAAATGAAATGGGTGATATCGATGGCTAAAAAAATTACAAAAAAAATTATAATAGTAGGTAGTGGCATTACAGCAATAACAGCTATTAAATCAATTAGAGAAACAGATTTAGATTCAGATATATGTTTAATTGGCGAAGAAAAATTTTATCCATATACCCGAATAAAGTTATCCAAAAGTTTATTCGATAAGCTTGAAGAAAATAATATACTTATTCAAAAAAAAGAGTGGTATGAACAAAATAACGTAAAAATATTAATTAATACTAAAGTAGTAAGTATAGATTCAACTTCACATGAAGTATCCCTATTTGATGGTAGTAAACTTAGTTATGATAAATTGTTAATTGCAAATGGTGCAAGTAATAACGTACCTCAAATTGATGGTATAGGTATGAACGGAGTATACACGCTTCGGGGCCTTAATGACGCTTTAAATATTAAGGAGAAACTTAATGAGAACACTAATGTAATAATTCTTGGTGGCGGAATACTTGGCCTTGAAATGGCCTTCATATTACATCAGCATAACATCAAAGTTACAATTGTTGAATTATGTCCAAGGCTTATGCCTCGACAATTAGACGATAAAGCATCAGAGATATTAAAAAGTAAAATACAATCTTGTGGAATACAAATATTAACTAACACTTGTGTAAATAAAATAATAGGCACTGATAATAAAGTAGAAGGAATTCTTATAAACGAAAGTGTAGAATTAAAGTGTGAAATAGTTATTCACTCAATAGGTATTAAGCCTAATATGGACCTAATTTTAAAGACTGATATTAAAAGAGAAAGAGGAGTCCTCGTAAACAATAAAATGGAAACTAATATAAAAGATATTTATGCAGCAGGTGATATTGCAGAATTTGATAATCAAGTTATCGGACTATGGAATATTGCTATCTCACAAGGAAAAGTTGCAGGGTATAATATTTCGGGGCGTGATGCTATATATGAAAAAATTACTCCAGTAACAATGCTAAATGCTTTTGGTATTTCTTTATTTTCTATGGGATGTATAGAAGAATCGAACTCTACAAACGTATTATCATGTGAAGATATTAATGGAAACAGTTATAAAAAGATATTTATAAAAAACAATAAGATTATTGGTGCAATTGTGATAGGTGATGCTAGAAGGTCACCACTTCTTAAATCTGCCATTGAAAAAGAATTACCCTTAGATGGAATAAACTTATCTACTATATCCGTAGACGAGTTATTAGATAAATTAAAAAAGTAGATCAAAAATACAATACTTAATGATCTAGATATATTACTCATTTCACACAAAATAAAGCCAGGATTTTTAATCATATAATGATAAAAAACCTGGCTTTTTGTGGTTAAAACCATTTACCTACATCATTTAATATTTCAAAATTAGTTAGATCATAATGAAGTGGTGTTACAGTAACGTACCCCTCTTTAAAATATATTGTATCGGAATCTTCCTCATGAATATCTTTTGCCGTACCCTTAATCTGATACTGAGTTTCATTATTTTCTCCAATAGATTCTACATATTTATTATTATACAATCTACTCCCAATTTTGCACACTTTAATTCCTTTTATTTCACTCTCCTCAAGCATGGGAACATTTACATTTAATACAATATCATTATTAATTTTATTTTGGGTAGCCTTAAGAAGTATTACTCTAGCATATTTAGCCGCTATGTCATAATTTTCAGTATTGTCGTCAAACTCTACTGAAACCGCCATTGCTGGTATTTTATATATAGTAGCTTCTATTGCTGCAGAAACAGTTCCGGAATATAAAACATCTGTACCTAAATTAAAACCTCTATTAATTCCTGATACTACCATATCTATTTTAGCATCAGTAAGTTTATTAATTGCAATTTTTACACAATCCGCTGGCGTTCCATCTACACTAAAAGCTTTCGCTTTTATTCCTTTGAGCTTAGTTTCTTTAACAATAAGTGGTCTTGTAAGGGTTATTGAATGACCACAGGCACTTCTCTCTTTATCTGGTGCCACGATAATTACTTCATGATTTTTTTCAAGTTCTTTAGCTAAGGCATATATTCCTTTTGCGTTTATACCATCGTCGTTTGTCAGTAACAATCTCATTTTCATTCCTCCAATTATTCACTATAATACATATAATTTTATAACATATATATATTATAACAATAGATATATATGGGCAAATATTAATTTATATTCTAATATTCTTCAGTCTTTTAGCAACTAAAACTTTAAAAATAATCTCCTTCAAAATTTTGTTGACTATACTTAAGTTTGCTATTAAACTTATATAGAAATAATATAAATTTAATTTTAAAAAGTCTTATTAGATAACAATATACAAAATACTAAAGAAGAAAGGATGATTTATTTTGAAGGCATCAAATAGTTTAAAAAGCCCAATTAATTTCCCCAAAACACTAAAAAGGGAAATCGGTTCGCTAGAAGCCATTACCATAGTTATAGGTATGGTCATAGGTTCAGGAATTTTCTTTAAACCTTCAATAGTCTTTAAAAATGCTGGTTCTCCACTTATAGGGATACTTGCTTGGGTAGCAGGTGGTATTATAACTATAGCGTCGGGCCTTACTATTGCTGAAATAGCAGCTGCTATTCCAAAAACCGGAGGTATCTTTATATATCTTAAAGAACTTTATGGTGAAAAATGGGCATTCTTATTTGGTTGGGTACAAACGGTTATTTATGTACCTGGCTCCATCGCAGCCCTCGCAATAGTTTTAGCAACTCAAGCTACTAATTTTGTACCCATGAGCGGACTTCAACAAAAATTATTTGCAATACTAATGCTTCTAATTATTACGACTGCAAATGTATTATCAACTAAACTTGCAAGCAAAATTCAATTCATCGCAACTATTGCAAAACTTATTCCACTGTTTATTATCATTGCTTTAGGCATTATAAAAGGAACAGCTCATAGTTTTTCCATGCCAGTAGGAACAACAGCTGCCGGTGCTGGATTTGGAGCCGCTGTGCTTGGAACACTTTGGGCTTATGATGGATGGGTAAGTGTAAGTAATATGGCAGGTGAACTTAAAAACCCTAAAAAAGATATACCAAAATCCATAATTATAGGATTAAGCATTACTTTAATAGTCTATGTTTTATTTAATTTAGCAATTATAAATGTAATTCCTATAACCAGTGTTATAAGTTCTAAAACAGTAGCATCAGATGTTGCATCCGTTTTACTTGGAAAATCTGGCTCATTATTTATTTCTGCCGGTATATTAATATCAATCTTCGGAGCATTAAACGGTTACCTAATGACAGGAGTTAGAATCCCTTTTGCTATGGCACAGAGTAAACTTTTACCTTGTAGTAACTTTTTAGGAAAAGTTAACAAAAAATATCAAACTCCATTAAATTCTTATATTTTTGTGGCTGCACTTGCTTGTCTTTATATATTTAGTGGTTCTTTTAATGCCTTAACTGATCTTGTTGTTTTTGTTTTATGGATTTTCTTCACAATGGCAGTAGCCGGTATCTTTATATTAAGAACAAAACATAAAGATTTAGTGAGACCTTATAAAGTACCACTTTACCCAATAGTTCCATTAATCGGAATTATTGGAGGCCTATATATACTTATAAGTACTCTTTTAACCGATACTAGAAAAGCACTTATAGGAATTGTTATCACTTTAATTGGATTGCCTGTATATTGTTATATTAAGAAACATAGAAATAAATAATATAATTTCTAAGTAAAAGCTATGCAGATTGCATAGCTTTTACTCTTAGTAAGATTACTCTGGTTGATATTTAAAATTATCAAAATCAGCAAAGCAAGCATTCTTTTTTTCTAAATTATTGACTGTAAGTCCTATAAAATTCCCTGTATAACCTCCTGATAAAAAACTGATATCTTCCTTTACTAAAAATTCTTTTGTTTCTTGATCTTCCACACTAAACTGTGCATTAATTCCATTTACTTTAATATGCATCTTCACTTTCTTACCACTTACAGGTACCTTAACTGGCAATATAGAAAAATCATCCTTTACTACTTTCATTACCTGAGCAATAATCCCCATCTCTTCGTCATAAGAAAGATATAAATAAATATAATTCATTGTATCTAAATATAATATCATCCCTGCTAATTGTAGATGGTTTGTAGGCGCAAAAGTAACTACTGTCTCTGCACTAAAATTAATATCACTCTGACGTATTGCAATGATATGTTGATCAAAAGTACTCTGAGGTGATTCAGCACCAGTTATACGTATTATGGATTTATCTGGAATTATGTTAAGCCAGCTACTGTTTGGAAATATTCTCAGAGTGCTCCATTCACTATTTAAATCTTTTTTGTCAAAATCATCAAAGAATTTATTATCCTTTATTTTAATAATTCCATTAAAGCCCTTTGGAAGTTCAACATCTGTAGCAGGTGAATGTCCACCTTGAATAAGTCTGAGCCACCCATCCTTTGACCAAATAACTTTTTGCAATGCAGTCTCCCTTCCAAGAATAGGATATTTACCCATTATAGGTCTAGTACATAAATGAGCTAAATACCACTCGTGTTCATCTGTTTCCACTAAGCTAGCATGTCCTGCACATTTAAGATATAAATCAGGGTTATCTCTAGAAGTTAGCATAGGATTCTTAGGATCTAATTCATAAGGGCCAGTAATATTCTTTGATCGAGCTACCGTAACCATATGTCCCTCTCCAGTGCCCCCTTCCGCTGTTAATAAATAGTAATACTCTTTATGTTTATATATCTGTGGCGCTTCTGTTTTTTCATATTTTGTTCCATCAAAAATTTTATATGTTTTCCCAATCAATTCTTTTTTTTGACAATCAAATTTTTGAATAATAATACCAGCAGATTTATTATGTGTAATTAAACGGTAATCCCATATTTCATTTGCTAACCACTTTTCACCATTTTCATCGTGAAATAAAGATGGATCAAATCCAGAACTGTTTAAATAAATTGGATTGCTCCAAGGTCCTTTAATGTTTTTTGATGTAATTAAGTAATTATTCACATCTTTAAATGGAACTTTTGTACTTTTGACATCTGTATATACAAGATAGAATGTATCCTCGCAGTAACTTATATGAGGTGCCCATATACTGCATCCTGTGGGATTACCTTGCAAGTTAACCAATTCCTCATTTATCAATACTGATGTACAATAATTCCAATTCACTAAATCGTTAGATTCGTAAACTCTTATCCCCGGTAGCCACTCAAACGTAGAAACAACAATATAATAAATTTCCTTTACTTTTAATATACAAGGATCTGGATTAAATCCCTCAAGAATTGGATTATGAATAGATTTCATAACTATTACTCCCTTTATTAAATATTTTTTTCTTTCAAATTCTAAATTATTTATAAGTATTATACCATTAGATACCATTTATTCCATCCTATAATTCGAATATACTCTTAAATAGTTACTAAATAAATAATTCATTGTTTAAACGGTTCCTTTATTTTAAAAAAACCTAAAATAGTTATATAATATTCAATACATATATTATATAATATATGTATTGAATGAATTCATAAAGGAGACGTAAATAATGATACATATTAAAAACCTTGAAGAGAGTTTGCCAATATTTAAAGCACTTAGTTCAGATGTAAGAATTCAAATTCTTAATCTTTTATCAGAATATAAGCAACTTAACATGAATGATATCGCAAAAAAATTAAAGCTTTCTAATGGAGCAATCACTATGCATATTAGAAAATTAGAAGAATGTGGAATCATTAAAATTAATATTTTAACCGCTAAACATGGGATTCAAAAAATATGTTATTTACATGAAGATAAATTTATTATAGATATTGGTAAACAAGATATGGATAACTCATATGAATTAGAAATTGGAATTGGACAATATTCTTTTTACGAAATACAACCAACTTGTGGAATAGCTACAAAAGATAAGTTGATTGGAGAAGTGGATAATCCAAGTTATTTTGCTGACCCAGATAGAATCAATGCTGATATTTTATGGTTTTCAAAGGGTGCAATAGAATATAGAATACCTAATTATCTAAAACCTTCACAAGTATTTTCAGAAATTCAAATCTCTATGGAAATAAGTTCCGAGGCACCGGGTAATTGTAGTTTATGGCCTTCTGATATTTATTTTAACCTAAATGATATTTACCTCGGCAGTTGGACAAGTCCTGGCGACTATGCTGATACAAAAGGAATTTTAACACCTAACTGGTGGTTCTCAAATTGGAACCAATATGGTTTATTAAAATTATTGTCCATTAATAAATTTGGAACTTTTATTGACGGGCTTAAAATCTCAGATACCAATTTAAATGATATTAATTTAAATTACAAAAGCGATTTATCATTAAAATTATCTATTCCAGAAGATGCTAAGCACAAAGGTGGTTTAACTTTATTTGGTAAGAACTTTGGCAATTATAATCAAGGAATAAGTATAAGAGTTGTGTATGAACAAAACCTAATAGATGAAACCTTAACAAAATAATTATAAAATGAATATTTAAATCTTTAGTTTAATTACTTTACAATCCTAATTAACAAGTTCATAATTATGTTAATCATTAAATAGTGAAAGGAATAATTATGAAAATTGATATAAGCGAAAAATGGCTTCCTGTATACGAAGCGTTAGACAGTTCTGTACGAATTAAGATTATTAATCTTCTTTCCGAACTACCCTTAAATATAAAAGAAATTGCTAGTAAACTAGAACTTAGTAGTGCAATTATTACTATGCATATTAATAAATTAGAAAAAGCTGGAATCGTAAAAGGTGAACGAACCAAAAGTAAGGGTGGCGTCCAGAAAATATGCTCTTTAATTTTAGATGGTATAGTAATAGATTTTCCGAGGAAAATTCAGAAGCGAGTAAAACATCATGAATATATTGTTCCAATAGGTCAGTATACTGATTTTGAAGTCACACCAACATGTGGTCTTGCAACTACTGAAAAAATTATAGGTTATTTTGACGATACAAGATCTTTTTTAGATTCACAAAGAGTAGCTGCAAAAATTTTATGGTTTACTCAGGGCTTTGTTGAATATAAATTACCTAATTATCTCTTAACAACGCAAAATCCTAGTGAACTTGAAATATCCATGGAAATTGGCTCAGAAGCACCTGGTGCAAACAAAAATTGGCCATCTGATATCTCTTTTATAATGAACGGAATTAAAATTGGAGAGTGGACTAGTCCTGGCGACTTTGCTGATGTAAAAGGAAAATATACTCCAAACTGGTGGATCAGTGATATAAATCAATACGGGATGCTAAAAATCATTAAAATAAATGAAAAAGGTTCTTTTATTGATGGAGAAAAAATTTCAGATGTTAAATTATCGGATATAAATATTAGGAGCAAACAATGGAAACTAAGATTAGAAGTGGCAGCAGATGCTAAGCATATAGGCGGTCTAACTGTTTTTGGAAGTGGTTTTGGAAACTACGATCAAGATTTGATCTTTAGGCTATATTATACATAGTAAAATGGGAATGAAGTGAGACTTCATTCCCATTTTGATTTTTTAGGATAAGGACAATTAGATTCCATCAATTTCGCCTTTATTTGTACAATACAACCACATTGCAAGCAGGTTGTACCATATTCTAGATAATTGCAATTAAAGCAAATATGCAAACGCTTTTCATAAGTCTCCTGATCAATAAGCTTAAATTGATTGCCACTAACAATTATATTTAACATATCATCAATATCATTTTCAGAAACTCTCACACTCGCTAAGCAAGCCTTACATTTTATCATCTTATTACTCTACATTAAGTACAATAACTGACATTTTAGGCATAACTATTGAAAGTTTATTATTTTCAATTGTAAATGCTTTAAATTCTTTTGGAACAACTTTATTTGGATCTGTAAAACTGTTGTATGCATTCATTTCATCAGCTGCAAGTATGGTTCCCGATACTTTTGAGTAGACGAATCCTCTTAATTCACTAGTCACTTCAATTTGATCATTAGGGCTTAAATTGCATAAAGATATATGAGTGATTCCCTTGTCGTCAATTGAAGCTGACACATTTAACTCAGGTAAAGATTTATCCCCATTCACATAATCTTCGCATTCGATTGATGTGGACAAAAGCTCAGCATCTTGATGTACCTTGTACATTTTAAATATATGGTATGTTGGTGTTAATACTATTTTATCTCCCTGCGTTAATATCATAGCTTGTAGAACATTTACCATTTGAGCAATATTTGCCATCTGTACTCTATCACAATGGTTATTAAATATATTAAGACCAACCCCTGCAACTAGAGCATCTCTTAAGGTGTTTTGTTGATAAAGAAAGCCAGGGTTTGTTCCAGGTTCTACATTAAACCAAGTTCCCCATTCATCGACTATTAATCCTACACGTTTGTCTGGATCGTATTTATCCATAATAGTACTGTGTTTAATTATAAGTTCTTCCATATATAATATTTTTTCCATAGTTTTAAACCATAATGTCTCATCAAATACTGTTGCGAAGCCTTTATCATCGAAACCGAAGGGCATTGTATAATAATGGAGACTTAATCCATCCATAAGACTAGAAGATTCTCTCATCAATACTTCTGTCCAATTATAATCACTAGCATTGGGACCACCAGCTATTTTAAAAAGCTTATTTCCCTGATAATTTCTTGCGTAGGTAGAATATCTTCTGTATAGATCTGAATAATATTCTGGTCTCATGTTTCCACCGCAGCCCCAATTTTCATTACCAACACCAAAGTATTTTAGATTCCAAGGCTTTTCGTGTCCATTAGCCGCTCTAAGCTCTGCCATTGGTGACACACCATCAAATGTCATATATTCCACCCATTCACTCATTTCTTGAACAGTGCCACTTCCAACATTTCCACAAATATAAGGCTCTGTTTCAAGTTGCTCACATAGCTCAAAAAATTCATGTGTTCCAAAATTGTTATTCTCAACTAGCCCTCCCCAATGAGTATTAATCATTTTAGGACGACTCTCAGGTTTACCTATGCCATTCTTCCAGTGATACTCATCAGCAAAACATCCACCTGGCCATCTTAATACTGGAATTTTAAGTTCTTTTAAAGCCTGTACTACATCATTACGAATTCCATTTGTATTTTGAATAGGCGAGTCTTTTCCAACCCAAAGTCCCTCATATATACATCTACCTAAGTGCTCAGAGAACTGACCATAAATGTTCTTGTTAATTTTACCCTTCTTTACATCAGCATTAATAATGATTTTAGCTTTTTTTAAATTAGCCATTATTACACCCTCCTTCAGTAATTAATAATATGATTAATATATTAACATTAGTATTAATTGTATTATAAGTTTTTTTCTATAGAAGGTCAATAATAAAATACATATAAGTAAAATTATATTTCTATGTACAAGTAATGAGGATTGGTTTATAGAAACATGAAACAATTAACTAAAATTAAAAATTTTATTGACTTTTACAGTAAATAATACCATACTGTAGTTATAAACCAATTAACACAAACATAAAACTATTAATATATAATATTCTTGATTTTAAAATATATTAATAGTTTAATTCGCTGTATGATAACGTTTCCTAATTATTCTTAATGAAATTGAAATGTTATGAAAATTTCTATTTCCATTTCATTGCAATATAAAATTTATTCTTTATTAAAGGAGGAAATAGAAGGATCAACTTAAATACTCTATTTAATACATTTAGGAGGGGGATTTTATGAAAAAAAGAATTAGTCTTATGCTTATTTCACTGATGACAGCTACAATGGTTTTAGGTGGTTGTGGTAGTAAATCTTCAACTGCAACAAATGGTCAGAGTACTAAATCCGGAGAAGTAACAAAATTGAATTTATGGACATTTATTGGGTTACATTCTAATTTATACAATGATGCTGCTAAGAGTTGGAATAAAGCCCATCCAGATCAACCTATTGAGTTAAAAGTAACTACTTATCCTTATACTGATATGCATAACAAATTATTGGTCGCAGTTAAATCAGGAGTTGGAGCTCCAGATATTGCTGATATCGAGGTTGGTCAGTTTCCAAACTTTACAAAAGGAACCCCACAATTAGCAGATTTAAGTGATATTGTAGCCCCTGAGAAGGCTAATTTTATACAATCACGTTTAGATTTATATAGCAAAGGCGGAAAAGTGTACGGTTTACCTACACATGTAGGAACTACTGTTGCTTTCTACAATAAGGACCTTTTTAAAAAAGCAGGTGTTGATTATACAAAAATCAAAACCTGGGATGACTATACAGCTGCTGGTAAAATTGTAAAAGCAAAAACAGGAAAATACATGGGATATCTTTCACAGACTGCAAATTGGGAGTTTAGCTTAATGGTCGGACAACAAGGTTCAGATGTCTTTGATAAAAGTGGAAACGTCACTTTGGATAATCCAGTAGCAGTAAAGTCACTACAACTACTTCATGATATGGTATTTACAGATAAAATTGCTGCCATATCTCCTGGTGGACAACCTGATACAGAAGAAGGTTATGGAGCTTTTAACAAAGGTGGAGCTGCTTCAGTTATAATGCCATTCTGGTATACAAGTAGATTTTTAGCTAATATGCCTGATCTAAAAGGTAAAATAGCAATACAAGCACCTCCAGTATTTGCAACTGGAAATAAAAATCTATCTGTTGGATTAGGCGGAACAGGAACAGCAGTACCAATTCAAGGTAAAAATGTTGAACTTGCAAAGAAGTTTTTGTTCTTTGCAAAAGGAACTGAAAATGCTAGTGAGAACATTTGGAATTTAGAAGGTTTTGATCCACCTAGATGGGATTCATGGAAGAAAATAAGTGCAAATATTGGTGATACCAAGTTTACACAGTATTTCTCAAATGGTAAAGATGCCTTTAATGTTCTTTTACCATTAAAAGATTCAATAGCTACTCCAGTAAGTATTGAAAAAAGCCCTAATGCTGGAACCCTATTAAATAGTCAAGTATTATTTAAAGTATTAAAACAAAATTCAGCTACGCCGCAGGCCGCTTTGAAAACAGCAGCAGATGAATTACGTAAAAATTAAGAAAACCGTAGACAAATAAAATTAATCATCTATAAATTATTAGGGATGCAATTGTTTATATGATTTGCATCTCCTAATATTTAAATTGGAGGGGAATCTACTTGGAAAAAAAGCAAAACATAATTGTTAATAAGTTTTTATATTCATCAAAGTATGCTCCATATGTTTTTGTGTTACCTTTTATTCTTTCTTTTTTCATATTTTTCTTTTATCCAATAATAAGCACATGCATTATGAGTTTTCAAGATGTTGTTGGTGTTGGTCAAAATAAGTTTATTGGTTTAAAAAACTATAAGGATTTACTTAATGTTCATTTTTATACTGCTGTCTGGAATAGTGTACGGTATTGTTTTTGGACTTTATTACTTTTGATACCTATCCCTATAGTTTTAGCTGTATTTTTAAATTCAAAAGCATTAGTAGCTAAAAAGTTTTTTAGAGCTACCATTTTCATGCCCGCTATCACCTCAGTTGTTGTTGCAGGTATTGTTTTTAGATTGATTTTTGGAGAAACTCCAGGTGCACCACTAAATACAATTTTAGGTGTTTTTGGTATAAGTCCAGTAGAATGGCTACGTAATGAAAATACTGCAATGCCTTTATTAGTATTACTCGCAATGTGGCGTTGGACTGGGATAAATATTATATATTTCTTATCCGGTTTACAAAATATACCTACAGAACTATATGAATCAGCCGAAATTGATGGTGCAAGTGTTTTTAATAAATTTAGATATGTAACAGTGCCTCTTTTAAAACCAATTATTATTTATGTTTTAACAATAAGTATCTATGGCGGATTATCAATGTTTACTGAAAGTTTTGTTTTTTGGCAAAATCATTCACAAAATGATTCTGGATTAACAATTGTAGGTTACTTGTATCAGCAAGGTTTTGAAAATGGAAATTTAGGCTTTGCTTCTGCTACTGGATTAGTATTACTTCTTATTGTAATAACTTTGAATTTATTCCAACTAAAATTCTTTGGAATGTTTAAAAAGGAGGATGCATAATCATGTCAAAAACTGAAACTGTAGTTATAACAAAACCTAAAAATGTAAAAGTAAAATCAAAAGTAAAATATTCTCATAAAGGACTTTTAATGGTTATTCTTTTTATCATCATAACCATTTTTGCATTACTCCCTTTCTATGCAATGTTACTAGCTTCACTTAAACCTGCTACAGAGTTATTTCGTTATGGCTTAAATTTGAAATTAGACTTTAGTATTATGAGTATACAGAATTATATTCCTTTATTTACTGACAGCAGTATTTTATTTCTAACATGGTTTAAAAATAGTGTGTTAATTACTCTAATAAGTACAGTGTTCTCACTATTATTATCTTCTATGGTAGGTTATGCAATAGCAGTATATGATTTTAAATTTAAGAATACAATATTTGTATTAATATTGTTTATGATGATGATCCCTGTTGAGATTTTAATACTTCCATTATATAAATTAACAGTTACACTCCATATTATAAATACATATAGTGGAATAATACTACCTTTCCTTGTCTCAGCTTCTTCGATATTCTTTTTCAGGCAATTTGCTTCAGGAATACCAAAGGACTTTATGGATGCTGCTAGAATTGATGGGTGTACCGAATATGGGATATTTTTCAAAATTATGATACCTTTAATGAAACCAGCTTTTGGCGCCATGACAATCTTATCAGCCTTGTCAAGTTGGAATGGTTTTATATGGCCTTTAATACAAATGAGAACAGATGATATGTTTACACTTCCTGTAGGCTTAATGTCATTAATGACACCTTATGGAAATAATTACAGTGCTGTATTATCTGGATCTGTATTATCGGTATTACCAATTATAATTATATTCTTACTCTTCCAGGATTCTTTCATTGAAGGATTAACTGCTGGTGGAGTAAAAGGTTAATTAATTATTTAATACAACAAAATAAATATAGTTTAAATCGAGGAGAATATTATGTCAATAAGTCAAGAATATAAAAATCCAATAGTACGACAAGCAGCTGATCCATTTGTATATAAGCACTCTGATGGATATTACTATTTCACTTCATCCGTACCTGAATATGACAGAATCGAAATAAGAAGAGCTAAGACCATTGAGGAATTAGGCTCAATATCGCCTATTGTAGTTTGGCGCAAACATGTGGATGGGGAAATGAGCGCATATATATGGGCACCAGAAATACATTTTATAGATGATAAATGGTATATATACTTTGCAGCAGCAAAAGCTAATGATCCTAAAGGGGACATGTTTGATCATAGAATATATGTGCTTGAAAACTTGTCACTTAACCCACTAGAAGGACCTTGGTTAGAAAAAGGACAACTTAAGACTAATTATGAATCATTTGCTTTAGATGCTACAAGCTTTCAACATAAAGGAATAAGATATCTGGTTTGGCCTCAAAATGATCCTAATATAAAGGGAAACTCTAATTTATATATTGCAAAGTTAAGCAATCCATGGACTATTAGTGGTAAACAGGTAATGATTTCAAAACCTGAATATCCATGGGAATGTATAGGTTTTTCTGTAAACGAAGGACCAGCAGTACTTAAGAAAAATGGTAAGATATTTATTAGCTATTCAGCAAGTGCTACAGACTATAATTATTGTATGGGCCTTTTAACTGCAGACGATACAAATGACTTGTTAAATCCATTATCTTGGAGCAAATCATCAGTTCCAGTATTTACTACAAGTTATGAAAATAATCAATATGGACCAGGTCATAATAGTTTCACTGTTTCGGAGGATAATCAAACAGATGTTATGATTTATCATGCTAGAAATTATAAGGAAATAGATGGGAATTCTCTTGATGATCCTAACCGACATGCGAGGGCCCAAAAACTAACCTGGAATGATGATGGAACTCCTGATTTTGGTAGACCAGTAGCTGATTTGAACTAATCCAATTAAGTTGATATTTCTTTAAAAGCAAGAAGTCTATATGGACTATCTTATTTTCTAAATACAAAAGTGGATTCGCGAAATCCACTTTTGTTGTATAATTTATATTTACGGTAATAAACAAATAATACAAATCTATTACATTTTAATTGTTAAAATATCTATAAATTCTTATTTATAAATACCCTCATTTCACCTACAGATCGGTTAGCCCAACTATAATATGGTACAAATGTGATTTCACACTCTTCATATATAGGGCCTTTTCTATCACTTCTATATAGTTGTCCCTCCCAACTATTATCTATAATTAGTTTTTTAGCCTTAGTTTTGATTTTACCAACGCCGCCAAGGAGTTTAGAATCAAATTCATATTCATACCTACAGGATTTATCTAATCTAATTAAATGTAGATTTTTACCGTTGTCTACTTCTTCTAAGCAATATATAAAAGGTCCCCTTTGAATTGCAACTTTACCTAAATCATCTTTAATATTTGGATTTGCAACTATTTCTTGAATTTCCATTTCAAAATTTATCTCTATTGTATCAGATGTACTCCATTCCCTTAAGATAGAGATATAACCATTTATAATTTTACATTCAGCTTTTTCATCGTTAACTTTAACAGAATATGAATAACACCAATCAGGTATTCTAAATGCCATACTAAAATTATTTGATTTTTCAATATTTAAAGAAAATTTAATATAGCCATACCATGGGTAGTTTGTCTCTTGTTTAAGAGAAATTTTATTATTATTCATCAAAATATCAACTTCATTAGACATATATAAATGTGTATATATTGTGTTATTAAAGGTGGTATAAATGTACTTACCTAAAGAAGTTAATGTTCTTGCAAGGTTAGGAGGACAACATGCACATCCAAACCATTCTGATCTAGTTACCTTTACATGACTTTTGCCTGGATCATTTTTACTAGCTACTGGATCAACTTCTAATGGATTTACATAAAAGAAGTGTTTTCCATCGAGTGCCATCCCACTAATAGCAGAATTATATAAACTTCTTTCCATAACATTTCCATATAAACTTAGTGGTTCATTTTTAAGCATATTAAAAGCAAAGAATATTAATCCCACCGATGCACAAGTTTCACAATACATTGTGTCATTAGGTAAATCATAGTCAAAAGTAAAAGCTTCTCCTATTACAGTTGAGCCAATGCCTCCTGTTATATACATGCGTTTACTAGTAATATTCCTCCATAATTTTGTGCATGCTTCTAGTATTTCTTTATCATTCGTTAAATAAGCTATATCTGCCATAGCTGTGCACATGTACATAAGTCTAACCGAATGCCCTTCAGCAGTTTCTTGTTTAAGAATTGGTTTATGAACTTGAAAATATTTCTGAGTGAATTTTTCCATTCCTGGAAGTATAAAAGTTTTATTATCATCATCTTTTAATTGATCTTTAAGAAAATTACTATCTTGACCCCTTTCATATAAAAAGTATTTGCTTAATTCCAGGTATTTTTTGTCTTTAGTTACTGAGTATAGTTTTGCTAAACCAATTTCTACTTCTTCATGACCGTCATATCCATGAATCTTGTCCTCTTCTGGGCCAAAATATCTATTAATACAATCAGCTAAATTACAAGCGATATCTATTACCTTTCTTTTTCCTGTAACACTATAATAAGCAGCTGCTGCTTCCATAAAATGACCTGCGCAATATAATTCGTGACTTTCTATTAGACGTTTAAACTTTCTTTTCTTATCATCAATAGTAAAATAAGTATCTAAATATCCATCCTTTTGTTGAGCGAGTCCTATCAAGTCTATAACGCCATCAGCTATGTTTTCAAGTTCAGAGTTACTATCATTAATTAAAGAATACGAAACAGCCTCTAGCCATTTATAAACATCACTATCTTGAAAAACATAGCCATAATGATGACCACTTTTTAATCCTGCTGCAATTTTAAAGTTTTCAATTGCATGACTTTTTTCAATAGGAATATTCTCATCATCTCGCTCTGCATCAATTTTTATATTGGCCTCATCATTAAGCACATTCCATTGGTATGGAATCATTTCATCTTTAACCAATCTTATATACTTAGACCAAAAATCATCTGTAATAATGATATCTTTTATGTTTATCTCATTTTGCATTTATTAAACTCCTCCTATATCAATATTTAAGGTATGGTAAATACGACAATCAGTGTTTTTTCTTAGCACCAATTGACATAAGCTTTTTATGGAAGTATAATGTTGATTGTTCTTATATGATTGATTTATACGCTAATTATAAATCGATTACATTTATCTAACAACTAATAAAATCGTACTTTTGGTGGTGAAATCAGATATGCTCTATTTTAAGACAAATATAAGTGTACCTCTCTCTTATTGTAAATCCGGTCAATTTATATGTGAAAAAAATTGGCAGCATAAATCTTTTATTCTAGAAAATGACTATGAAATTATCATTGGAATTAAAGGAACAATTTACATTAAACAAAATGAGGATAAGTATGAAGTAAATCCAGGTGATGTTTTATTTTTACTCCCAGGTATGGTACATTCCGGATATGCACCCTCAGATGAGGGTAGTAGTTTTTACTGGCTTCATTTTTTATGTACTGCAAATGAGATAATATTAACTAAATCTGAAATCTATCAAGAAATCATTTCAATATTAAATACGGAAAGTTTACATGAAGATGTTTTATTGCCAACTTTTTTATCATTAATTGACACTGGAAAAGTATTCATTTACATAAAACAAATTTTACATATAGCTAATTCACTGTATTATACACATTTATCAACTGATTATTTAGTATCTGAACTTGCCATAGAATTAACTCAACAATTTATAAACTCATTTAGTTTGTCAGTAACAAAAGAAAATTCAGTAAATAAAAGATTTTTTCAAATATTAGAATGGATAAGAGTAAATGTTACTAAAGACATATCTGTACAACTGGTAGCTAGGAAGTCTAATTTTAGTGCCGATCATCTAACGAGATTATTCAAAAAACATATTGGAATGAGTACTCTTCAATATATAAATAGTATTAAGATAAATAAAGCAAAAGAACTATTATTGAACTCAGAAAAAAGCATTAAAGAAATCTCTTATACTTTATGTTTTAAAGATGATAAATATTTCATGAAATTATTTAAGAAATATGAAGGAATAACTCCAACTCAATATAGAGATGCATACCCTAAAACTTATATTAACACAGATTCATCTGATCCACTCATCCCCTTACCTAAGTATTTATCACATAAGAAGTAAACTAAATGACTTATGACACTACTATACAATCAAGTAACCGTCTATATTTCGCCCTCTTCGCAAGTAGTTATAAATTGAAATAGCCTATAGAATAGACAATTCAAAGTCTACCTATAGGCTATTTTATATTATATTCATATTTAATTAGGGGGACTCTAATTAAAAAATAAATCACTTGCTAATTACTATACCTTTATAATAACAATTAATTGTAGAATTAGTATCAAATGTTTATGTGAAAAATATGTGACTCTCTCTAATTTATGTTAAGTTGAATGCTAAACCTTGAATTTAAGTAGCTCCCCATAAGATTCTGCGAAAATAGTATTATTAAATTCATTATTTACAATACCTGCTCGTACTCCCTGTATAGTAGCAATAATATCTTTGGGCATAATATTATATCGTTTTTTAAATGGAGTACTAGTAATTAATGAGATGGCTTGTTCCCTACTCTCACTTAATTCTTTTGAAATTTTTTTTAATTTTCTCGAATCAACAACTATATTATAGTCAATAGGACTTATATCTTTTATATTTTTTTTCAATTCCTCTATATAAGATATACCTTCTTCTTTTGTCATAACTCCACTCATAGTTATTATTAGTAAATTTGTTTTAAGTTCCATTGTATACATATTAAACCCTCCCATATCTTTGCTTATTTATTGAGCTCCTCTGTTTTAAATTATAATCAATAACTGTATTACAAATATCTTATATTTATGTAAAGTTTATGTGTATAAATATCTTCTGCAATTGAAAGGATTAACGATTAAGTATGGATTTCTCCATAATGCTCCAAATAAGAAACTCAGAAACTATTGAAATTTCATTTAAAATTTTTTATTTTTTGAAATCAAATGAATTATAACATTAGGAAAAGTATATATTATGAAAATTGCATTTGAACGAGCTTTAGCAATTCTTAACTAATTTCAATGGATGATACGTTAAGAAAAGTACATGTTTGAGTGTTAGCGTGTTTGTACTTTTTAGTATCATTCACTTAAATTTGTTTAGAATTACTTAGCTAAGTGAATCGCAATTGTAGTAATATATACTGCCCCTTTGTTACAGTTCTTTCTCGAGCATCCCTAATAATTCATCAAATCTTTTTATAGTATCTTCTAAAGGTTTTGGTGATGACATATCTACTCCTGCTTTTTTAAGTATATTTATTGGATAATCACTTCCACCACTCTTTAAGAATCCTATATATCTTTCTACAGCACTTGCGCCATTTTCAGTTATCATTTTACTAAAAGAATTAGCAGCTGCAAAACCTGTAGTATATTGGTATACATAAAAATCATTATAAAAATGAGGAATTCTTGACCATTCCATATCTATTCCTGCGTCTACTACCATATCAGGTCCAAAATATTTCACATTTAAATCATGATAAATTTTACATAAGTCCTCTGGAGATAACGGATTACCCTGTTCAATCTTTTCATGTGTTACCTTTTCAAATTCTGCAAACATGCACTGTCTAAATACTGTAGTTCTTATTCCCTCTAATTGTTGATTTATTAGGAATAATTTCTTTTTCTTATCATTCTCATTTTTAATTTGATAATCTATTAATAAACATTCATTAGTTATAGATGCAACCTCTGCGCAAAATAACTCATACCCTGAATATATATATGGTTGAGTCTTTCTTGAATAATATGAATGAATAGAATGTCCCATTTCATGAACAAGTGTTGACACATCGTTTAATTGATAATTATAATTCAAAAGCACATATGGCATACTATCGAAGCAGCCCCAAGAATAAGCTCCAGAGCGCTTACCTTTATTTTGGAATACATCTACCCATCCCTCATTAATACCTTCTTTGAAGATGTCTAAATACTCTTGTCCTAGTGGTTTAATACCCTCGAGTGCTATTTTAACTGCGTCTTCATATTCAATATGATTTTCCTCTGCATCAATTATAGGCACATATAAATCGTACATATGCATTTCATCAAGCCCTAATAATTTCTTTTTAATGCTTACATACTTATGAAGAGATGATAAATTTTTGTTTATAGTATCAACTACATTGTCATAAACCTTTACTGGAATATTATTAGGTTTTAAAGAACTTTCAAGTGCACAGGAATAATTTCTTGTTTTTGCATTAAATATAAAATTCTTTATAGAAGATGTTAAGGATGCTGTTAAAGTATTACTAAATCCTTTATATGTTGAAAATAATGTTTGAAAAGCATCCTTCCTTACTCTTCTATCCTTTGATTTTATAAAATTGCTATAGTTTCCTTCAGTTAATTCGACCTCATTACCCTTTTCATCTTTTATACACGGAAATGTCATGTCTGCATTTGTAAGCATTCCAAATATGTTTCCTGGTGCACTTAAACAATCACTAACGGACGCCAAAAGTTTTTCTGCCTCTGCACTTAGCGTATGGTCCTTTTGACTTATAATATCTGCTAAATAAAATTCATATAGTTTAAGCTTTGGAAACTTAACTATTGCCTCATCAACTGCTCTCTCAGGTAATGATAATAATTCAGGAATAAAAAATGCAGTTGCGCTAGAAACTTCTGCGCCAAAAGCATCAATCTTATTTTTAAGAACTTGAAATTCAGCCTTGCCTGTATCCTCGTCTCCTCTTAAATGTGCATACACAAGCAATTTATCTAAAAGTCTTTCAATTTCTACACTACTTTCCAAAAATGATAATAATTCTTCAGCTATTCCAAGTTTCCCTGAAAATCTTTGCATCTTTGGTGATTTAGTCTTTAGTATTTCAAAATCTTTTTCCCACTCCGCTGAATTCTTATATATCTTTTCAACATTCCACTTATACTTGCTATCGACTTGATCTCTCGTTTTAAGTTTTTGTATTTCACTCACTAAAATTTCCCTCTTTCATTTTTTGAATTTAAAATCAACTTTGGTAGATTAATCTACATAAAATAGAAAACAACATAATATATTTATATTATCCTATAATTGAAAAAATAACCATACACTAATAAACTAAAATAATGACTTGTTATTTGTTTCCACTTACACAACAACTACATTTATAAATTTATTATTTTAGATCCATAAATACTATAATTTATATAGTTTTAATGTTAGGCTATGTTTATGAATGCTCTTGAAATAATAACAATTTTTAATGGAAGCCAAAGCTTCCCTTATTTAAATAAATTTACGTAATAATTCTTTTTCTACGTTTAAGAATGAAATCCGCAATAAATGTCCCAATCAATCCAATAAGTGTATAAATAAAGCAATATGGTAAGCAAGAGGAATTAAAGATTAAAATTGGAATCAAATAACATACAAAGATGATACTTAAAACAATTACCTTTTTCTTAATTAGTAATTGCAGGACTATTGAGGTTATTAATGTAAATACTGGATAGCCGAATAAAACCATCCCAATTATAGCTGCATCAAACTCACTACTACTTTTTATCATTATGAAAACTATAAGTAAACCTGAAAATAAAATAATAAGTAATCCTAATATGACATTAATAATTTTTTTGTTTTTCATAATATCTCCCTATTATCTAAGTTAATAGGGGCACAATATTTAACTATTATATCCTTATTCAATTATATAGTAAAACAATATAATTATTCAAGTATTTAACATAATTATATATAAATTGCTTCCCTGATTTTAAAATCCTTTAACTTTGTATCACTATGAGATGAATGTGTCTGAACTAACAAATGCTTGGTTTTCACAGTATCCTTCTCTGTCTTGAAGAACTCTAACCATACATTAAACATGTGCATTAATCCATTTTATTATATCAGTAGTTACTTCATCCTTATTAGTTTCATGAAGCATTTCATGACGTCCCTCTTTATAAAGTTTATAAGTCAGATCCTTAACTCCATGTTTCTCATAAGTCTTAACAAGTTTTAAAGCACCTTTCCCATTTTTTCCTACAGGGTCCTTATCTCCTCCAAAAATATAGATAGGTAAATTATTAGGAATGTTTTTAATTTCCTCCGCATCTGCTACACTCTTAAGTCCACTTAAAAAATCATAGAAAAAGCCCGCTGTAAAAACCGCCCCACAGTATGGATTTTCTATATATTTATCCACTTCTTTATTGTCTCGACTTAGCCAATCAAATAATGTTCTATTGGGTTTAAAGAAATTATTATTACTTCCAAAAATCAATTTATTTAAATTAATACTTTTAGCATTTCTTCCTCTTCTCATAATCTCTACTTTTGATGCTATTCTTCCTATATCAACAATAATTTCACGCTTGCCGCAAGTACCTGTAAGAATAACACCCTTTAACTCACTTCCATATAAACAAATATATCTTTGTGTTAAGAAGGATCCCATACTATGCCCAAATAAAAATATAGGTAAAGTTACATTTTCTTCTTTAATAATACTATTTAGTCTATGCATGTCCTCGACCATTGAATTAAAGGCATCCTCACCTAATTCTCCTAAAGTCTCTACTTTCCCCGCAGTTTCCCCATGACCCCTATGATCATTAGCATAAACAATAAATCCATTTTTTGTTAGATCGTTTGCAAAATCTTCATACCTAGCTGCTGTTTCTGCCATTCCATGTGCTAGTTGAACTACTCCCCTAACTTGAACATCCACATTCGGTGTCCATTTGTATACAAATATTTCTACATAATCTTTACCCTTAAACGTAAAACTTTCTGATATCATACTCTCCCCATAAATATTAAGAAGTAACTCAACGAAGTGAAAGTTACTTTTTCTTAGATTATGTTAACAAAAATATATATAACATAGAATGAATTTGAACTGACCTTAGTAATTCTTAATTTGTTTTATTTATATTTTCGTTAATAAAAGTACATGTTTGAGCACATATAAATTTGTATTTTCAGTGTCTGTAAATAATATCCTTTTTCATAAATTATGCTAACAAAAGTATATATTGCGCATAATGCATTTGAACTAGCTTAGTAATTCTTAATTTATTTTATTTACAGATACGTGAAGAAAAACATATGTTTGAGCGATAGCGAGTTTATGTTTTTTAGTATCTGTAAATAAAATAAATTTTAGAATTCCTTAGCGAAGTGAAAGCATTAGAGCAATATATACTTTTAGTTATAGCATAATCTATGAAAAAGATTATATTATACTTTTAAATACAAAAAAGCCACACTAATTAAATCTACTACTTAATAGACTTGATAGTGTGGCTCTCATTTTTTTTAGCCATATTTCATGTTTCATATTTACTCTCAATAAAATTATATCACTAAAGTACATATTTGGAAAGTAATATTACACAATTCTGAAAATTAATATTACATTAAATTATCTTTTTAAACATATTCATCCTTATTTCTCTAAGACCTTATATTCAACCTCTATATATTTATCTTCATCATAAAATTTATCAGATTGTCCATAAATTTTAACATTTGTATTTATCGCATTTTCAGCAATATATTTTGCCGTATGCACCGTAACATCAATAGTTTTATCTATTAGAACGGCTGTTACTGCTCCTGCTATTTTTGAAGTTTTCGAAGCTATCCTACCAAGCATAACACTGTACTTCTTAGTATTTTCAGCCAATTTATCCTTACCTGAAATTCCCGCAATAGACGATATGACATTCCCCGTTAGTCCAATGCCCAATTCTGCAGTATTACCAACTAACTTTGAAGCATCATATACAACTTTCCCAATAATTGTCACAATAATCACCACACCTATATTTATACTCTTATAATTATTATACCATATTATTATAAAATTATTACCAATGAATTTGGTAAAAATTATAAAGTCTATTTAGTAAACATTCAAGACTATATAAATCTTTTAAGATATTGTATAATATATAATGTTATATAAAATAAAAGACATACCTTATAATGTATGTTAAAAATATAGAGGTGAAAATACATGATAAAAACCATATTTAAAGGTAGCGCAATGCTAAATCCCGTTCCCGTAGTATTAATTACATCAAAAAATAAAGAAGGTAAAATAAATGTTTTTACAGTAGCATGGATAGGAATGGCTTGTACAAAACCACCAATGATAACTGTAGCTATAAGGCCTGAGAGACTTTCCTATGATTACATAAAAGAAAGTGGTGACTTTGTAGTAAATCTACCTACATCAAAAATGACTCGTGAAGTTGATTATTGCGGAGTCCGTTCTGGTAAACAAGTAGATAAGATCCATGAGATGAACTTCACCATGGACAACGCGAAAGATGTCATAGCACCAATAATATCTGACTGCCCCATATCTTTAGAGTGCAAAGTTAAAAGCATTACCCCTTTAGGTACACACGATTTGTTTTTAGCTGAAATAGTAAATACTCATGTTGATAATACTTTAATAGATGATCTTGGAAAAATACACTTTGAAATGGCAGATCTCATTACTTATTCTCATGGCGAATATTTTAGTGTTAATTCTAAACCTTTAGGTAAATTTGGTTACTCAGTTCAGAAAAAAAACAAAGCAAAAAAAAGTAAACATAAAAATAAAGCCTGATTTCTCAGACTTTATTTTTATATCTATTTTTATTCATTATTTATTTGGCATTGATTTGTTTGGTATTGCTTTGTTTTGTATTTCTTTAGTAGGTATTACTTTATTTTCAGATTTCTTATCCATTCTTAACATTTCGCCTATTGCTGATATACTACCAAAACTTGATAATATTTCATTCGGAAGAATAAGCTTATTAGCTGGATTTTTAGACATTTCTGTAAGAGCTTCTATCTGTTTTAATGCTATTACAGTTTCATTTGTACCTGACTCAATTATTGCTGTATTTACTTTTCTTATAGCACCTGCTTCTGCAATTGCAATGGTTTCTATAGCCCTTGCTTTACCTTCTGCTTCTAAAAGTTGTGATTCTTTAAGTCCTTCTGCACGTCTAATATTTGCTTGCTTTTCAGCTTCAGCATTTAATATTTGAGCTTGCTTATGTCCTTCTGCTCTTTCAATTTGACTTTGTTTTTCGCCTTCTGCTGTAAGAATAAACGCTCTCTTATCTCTCTCTGCTCTCATTTGTTTTTCCATAGCTTGTTGAATCTCACTTGGTGGAACAATGTTTTTAATTTCTACAGATAAAATCTTTATTCCATAAGCATCTGTAATTTCATCAATTATTTCAAGAAGCTTAGAATTTATTCTATCTCTTCCTGATAATACATCATCTAATGTCATGTCTCCAACAATATTTCTCATATTAGTAATAGTTGAATACACAATACCTGATTTATAATCCTCAATATTATACACTGCATCTCTTGAATTAATAACTTTGTAAAATATAACATTATCAATTGATATATTTACATTATCTTTAGTTATAACATTCTGTGGTTGTATGTCGAGTATTTGTTGCTTAGTAGAAATTTTTCTTCTAACGAAATCTGCAAATACAATTGTAAAATGCCAACCTGGCTCTAATATCCTATGAAACTGACCAAATCTTTCTATTAGAATTACATACCCAGTATTAACAATCTTAATTGATGTTAAAATCATAACGACAATTAATAACAATAAAATCAAACCTATAACCATAACAAATTCCTCCTCAAATTTTAATATAACTTATACTTTAGATATTAATAATTTATTTCCTTCAATACCAGTAACTTGAACTAAGTCACCTTTTTTCAAAGGTTCTCCAACATTTTTAACTGTCCAATAAATTCCTTGAAACTTAACATTTCCTTTTTCATCAATATCTTTTGTTAGTGTAAATTCTTGTCCCACATATCCTTCTTCCATAGTCAAAGTTTTTTTCACAGTTTTTTTTATGGTTTTCTTAACTATAGGATAACCTATAGACATAACCACTCCACTAATTGCCACAAAAACAATTATTTGCACAATTATCGGTGCACCGAGTCCAATAGAAAGAATTGCTCCAACTGCTCCTACAGCAAACCATACAAACATAAAACTACTAGTTGTAATATCAATGGCTAATGCTGCCACTGCAACAACTATCCAAAATACCATCGGCGTCCAGCTCATATTGTACCCCCTTAAAAATATTATTAACTTTAACAGCTTATGTCATTATTAATCTATATCCCAATTATATAACTTTTATGAATTTTATAATACAACCTTATTATGTTTTTAAAGCAATATTATTACTATAGATTATTTATGAATAATATTCATCTTTTATAAACTAAATAAATGAATTTTTTATAATGCTATAATTACATTATATTGTATATACTAAACTTTATAAAGTTTTATTTTAATATATTGTACATTTCCATGTTCATTTCCGTTGTTTTATTACCATATACCCTATATTTACTCTTATTTGCTCAATAATGCGTTGTATGGTAACTTTTATTATAATTGTAAATAGTTACTAACATTTTAATCATTGGTAAAATAATCATTGACCTTTCTACTAATGTATTCAAAATAATGATATAATTCTACTAAATATTTGTTATATAAATCAATATTTGCATATACTATACTTGAAAACCAAAGAAAGGTCGTGAATTAGTTTGAAAACTTCTTTTATAAAGGTTTCTGCTGCTTGTCCAATAGTAAATGTGGCAGATATAGAATTCAACTTAACTAACATACAAAAATGTATTAAACAGGCTTACGCAGAAAAATCAAAATTCATAGTTTTTCCAGAACTTTGCATAACAGCTTACACCTGTGCAGATTTATTTTTGCAAGATCAATTAATTAAAAAATCCGAAGATGCAATTAAATCTCTATGTGAGTTTTCTGAAAATAAAGATATATTAATTGCTGTGGGGTCTCCTCTCTACTTTAATGATTGTCTATATAATTGCGCTTATATAATATTTAACGGAAAACTTTTGGGAATAGTGCCCAAAAGCTATATTCCTAATTATTCTGAGTTTTACGAGAAAAGGTGGTTTGCAGAGGGTCTTGGCGTAATAAACAAAACCGTAAATCTTTCTTTTGCAAAAGGCATCCCTTTTGGAACGAACTTATTATTTACTTGTGACAATATTAAATTTGGTTTTGAAATTTGCGAAGACCTTTGGGTTACTATTCCTCCAAGCAGCTACTTGTCTCTTCAAGGTGCAAATATAATTGCCAACCTATCTGCATCTAATGAATTAGTTAGTAAAGCTGATTACAGAAAATCCTTAGTATCATCTCAAAGCGCAAGATGTATGTGTTCTTATTTATATGCATCCTCAGGTGTTTTTGAATCTTCTACCGATTTAGTTTTCAGTGGTCATCTTTTAATTGGTGAAAATGGTTTATTATTAAAAGAAAACAATAGATTTCAAAGAGAAAACGAAGTTATCTCATCTATTATTGATATAAATAAGTTGAATAGTGAAAGAATGAAAAATACAAGTTTTAGAAATACTAATTCCATATGTCCTTTTGAAGTAAAAGAAATATCTTTTCAATTTAAAGATATGGATTTTGGCATATTTGATAGGAACATTGATAAATATCCTTTTGTACCGTCGGACCAATTTAAGCGTGAAGTACGCTGTGCAGAAATATTTAATATTCAATCTTCCGCTCTTGCTAAAAGATTTTCCTACACTGGACTTAATAAAGCAATAGTTGGTATTTCTGGAGGACTTGATTCAACACTAGCACTACTTGTTATAGTTAAGACCTTTGATAAACTAAAAATACCATTAAAAAACATTATAACTATAACTATGCCTGGTTTTGGTACTACAGATAGGACTTATTTGAATGCAGTAAATCTATGCAAAAATTTAGGTACTGACCTTAGAGAAATTAATATAGTTGATGCATGTCTTTTGCATTTTAAAGATATAGGTCATCCAGTAGAAAAGCATGATGTGACTTATGAGAATGTTCAAGCAAGAGAAAGAACTCAAATTCTTATGGATCTTGCAAATAAGGAAGGTGGACTGTTAATAGGTACAGGCGATTTATCAGAACTTGCTTTAGGTTGGTGCACATATAATGGAGACCATATGTCTATGTACTCTGTAAATTGCTCAATTCCAAAAACATTGGTTAGATATTTAGTCAAATATGTAGCTGATAAAGAATCCTCAAAAGAAGTCACAGACATTCTTTTAGATATTCTTGACACCCCAGTAAGTCCTGAGCTTATGCCTAAAGATAAAAGTGGGAAAATAACGCAAAAGACTGAAGACATAGTAGGACCATATGTACTTCATGACTTCTTTCTTTATTATTTTATGAAGCAAGGCGCAACTCCTGAGAAAATACTATTTTTAGCAAAACAAGCCTTTAAAGGTGACTTCGAGGAAGTCGTAATAATTAAGTGGTTCGATAAATTTATAAAGAGATTTTTCACTCAACAATTTAAACGTTCAGCGTTGCCAGATGGTCCAAAAGTAGGAACTATAAGTGTTTCTCCAAGGGGCGATCTTAGAATGCCATCAGACGCTAGTTATAATTCTTTCCTTTAATATCTTTTAACACCAAAGAAAGTATATATTACGTATAATGTATTGAAGCGAGCTTTAGAACTTCTTATTTTATTTTTAATTGATTTGTGTTAAGAAAAATATATGTTTGAGCGCTAGCGAGTTTATATTTTTTAGCAAATTAATTAAAAATAAACTTAGTAGTTCTTAGCGAAGATGAATCTCCCCTTTTCTTTTTACACACAGCAAAAGATATATATTACGTATAATGCATTGAAGCGAGCTTTAGAACTTCTTATTTTATTTTTAGTTGATTTGTGTTAAAAAAAATATATGTTTGAGTGCTAGCGAGTTTATATTTTTTAGCAAATTAATTAAAAATAAAATTAGTAGTTCTTAGCGAAGATGAATGCATCAATAGTAATATATATCTTTATTTGTATATATCAACTATTAAGCCTGAAATTTCATCAATAGTATTTGCTACCTTAAGATTATCTTTTTCCTGACTAAGTAACATTTGAGTAAGTTCTTCAAGTTTAGCATCTACAGTATCTACTGTTATAAAATATTGTGTTTGCCAAAAACTAATATCTTTTTTAACCTCATACATATGTTTCAAAACAGACTCCAAGTATTCTTTAATTAAATTTTTATATGCTTTAACATCAGCATAACATTTTGTAGTACTTAACCTATTTCCTTTCTTTTTTATATCATCCATCATCTCCTTTAGCTGCTCCTCTGATTTATTATGCCTAGCAGAACTAAAGTTTTGAGAAAAGTCCATTTTATTCTGAATAGTTTTTTTATCAGTTGTAATAGTCGAATTTCTTCTAGTTCTTGATATTTCCATGATTATTTCACCTCCAATTTATCTACATTGCTAAATTAACCTTTATATATATTTCACATTCTTATGTATATTATAACGAACTTTAACAAAAAAAATAGCTACAATAAAAAATAAATTATAAGAGGTGTCCCAGTGCAAAGATTACTAATTATGTTTTTAACTTTTTTTAAAATAGGTTCTTTTACCTTTGGTGGAGGTTATGCCATGATTCCACTTATTGAGACTGAAGTTGTAAGTAAAAAAAAGTGGCTTTCAAAAGAAGACTTTTTAGATATAGTTGTTATTTCCCAGACTTTTCCTGGAGCCTTAGCTGTTAATTGTAGCATATTTATTGGTTATAGAATTGGTGGTCTAATTGGAGCTATCATTGGACTTCTAGGGGTTGTTTTACCTTCATTTTTTATAATTCTATGCATATCTATCTTTTTTATGAGATTTCGTAAGTATTATTATGTGAATTTAATTTTTAAAGGTATTTCTGCTGCAGTACCAGTGCTTGTACTTATAGCTGTAGTAAGTTTATCAAAATCTCTAAATAAAAGCTATGCAAATCTTATTGTAATTTTAATGTCAATTGTAAGCATATTATTTTTCAAAGTAAATCCTGTTATAGTTATACTTTTATCTGCTTTATATGGAGTTATATTTCTTGGAAAGAAGGTGAAGTAAATGGGTATTCTAACTAAAATTTTTCTATCCTTTTTAAAAATAGGTGCCTTTAGCTTTGGCGGAGGTTATGCTATGCTTCCACTTATCGAAAAAGAAATTGTAAAAAGCAATAATTGGATTAGCTATAAAGAGTTTGTTGATATTATTGGAATATCGCAGATGACTCCAGGACCAATATCCATAAATTCAGCTACTTTTGTAGGCTTTAAAGTGGCCGGTATATCGGGTAGTATCGCTGCAACTTTAGGTGTAATTTCATTTTCTTTTGTTCTAGTTTCCATTGCAAACCATTATATTGTAAAATTTAAAAATTCATATATAATGAAAGCCGCCCTTGCCGGTATGCGTCCCGCTATGATTGGTCTTATAATTTCTGTATTCTTATCACTAGGACGTGAATCTTATAAGGACATTAAAAGCGTAATAATAGGATTTATAATACTCGGACTACTACTAACTGATAAATTTAATCCAATTATAACAATAATGATTTCTGGAATATTAGGCATTATATTTTATGGCCTATTACCCATATGATTTTTTTAAATATTCGCCTTTGTTTACCTAATATACTTATTGTTTCATTTCTAATAATATGATATGATATGTTTAATGTACCAAAGGGGAGTAGCGAGGGCAGTTTTTCTGCTTTTGATTGTTCGTCATCACGGTGTACTAAAATACACCCGGATAATTAACTCACTAGATGTTGCCAGACCTTTGTTCTATTTTTTTAATAGAGCAAAGGTTTTTTTTGTCTCTAATAATTTTCACTGTACTTACAAATACTATAAAAAGAGGTGGTATTCATGTTTGCACGTAAAACTATAAAAGAAGTTCTAAAAGAATTTAACTCCAATTTAGAAACGGGGCTTTCTCAAAAAGAATCAGAAATCCAAAGAGAAAAATTTGGATTCAATCAGTTAGAAACTAAAAAACCTAAAACACTACTAGTTATGTTTTTTGCCCAATTAAATGATATTCTAATTTACATTTTAATTGCAGCTGCTGTAATTTCTGCCCTTCTTGGTGAAACAAGCGATGCAGTTATAATTGCTATCGTAATTGTTATCAATGCTACCGTAGGAATTATTCAAGAATCTAAAGCAGAAAAAGCTCTTGATGCATTGAAGAAACTCTCCACTCCAAATGCCGTAGTTAGACGTGACGGAGATGTAAAAGAAATTCCATCTAGAGAAGTTGTACCTGGCGATATTATTATTATTGACGCTGGACGATATGTACCTTGCGATTTAAGGCTACTTGAAACTGCAAATTTAAAAATCGAGGAATCTACACTTACAGGAGAATCTGTGCCAGTGGATAAAGATGCAACACTTGTATTAACCGGCGATGATATCCCACTAGGAGATCAAAAAAACATGCTCTTTATGTCAACTCTTGCAACCTATGGTAGAGGTGTTGGCATAGCTGTTTCTACTGGAATGAACACTGAGATTGGTAAAATTGCTAAAATGCTAGACGAAAAAGTAGATACCGAAACTCCATTGCAAAAAAAACTAGCACAGCTTGGAAAATTCCTTGGAATAGGTGCATTATTTATATGTGCTCTTATGTTTGTTGTAGGTGTTCTTCAAAGGAGAGATCTTTTTGAAATGCTTCTTACATCCATTAGTTTAGCTGTTGCAGCTATCCCTGAAGGTCTCCCTGCAATAGTCACTATAGTACTTGCTATGGGAGTTCAAAAAATGATTAAGGAGAATGCAATTGTACGTAAACTACCTGCTGTTGAAACTTTAGGTTCAGTAAATATTATATGTTCAGACAAAACAGGAACCTTAACTCAAAATAAAATGACTATAACAAAATTTTATGCAGGAGATTCCCTAGGAAATATTGAGACTTTAAATCTTAATGATAAAGAGCATAAGTTGCTACTTGAAAATCTCATTTTATGTAATGATGCTACCTACTCCGAAAATTCAAAAACAGGTGATCCAACTGAAATTGCGCTACTCGTAGCTGGTGCACGCAACAATATATTTAAAGATGACCTAGAGAAAAAACATCAAAGAATTGATGAGATTCCTTTTGAATCGGATAGAAAATTAATGACTACTGTAAATAAATATGATGATGAATATTATGTAATGACAAAAGGAGCAATAGATAATCTGTTAAATATATGTACTAAAGCCTATATCAAAGGTAACATCGTAACTATTACTCCTGAAATAAAAAAAGACATAATAGCAATCGCAAATAACATGTCTGATGATGCATTAAGAGTTTTGGGTGCTGCTTATAAAATTCTTAAAACAAATCATGTAGATATTGATTCTTTAGAAAATGATTTAATACTTATTGGGCTCGTTGGAATGATAGATCCACCAAGGCTTGAGGTTAGAGATTCTATTGCACTATGTCACGCGTCAGGAATTAAGACTGTAATGATAACTGGTGACCATCAAAATACAGCTTTTGCTATTGCAAAAGAACTTAATATTACAAATGATTCTAAAGCCGTTATGTCTGGAACTGAGCTTGATAAAATTTCAGAGGTCGAATTAAATAATAGGATTGATAATATTAGGGTATTCGCAAGAGTATCTCCAGAGCATAAAGTGAAAATTATAAAAGCTTTTAAATCCAAAGGAAACATAGTATCAATGACTGGAGACGGAGTAAATGATGCGCCCTCTCTTAAAATAGCAAACATCGGCGTTGCAATGGGTATAACAGGTACTGATGTAGCTAAGGGTGCCGCTGATATGGTATTAATGGATGATAATTTTTCAACTATTGTTGCTGCTATAAAAGAAGGAAGAAACATCTTTCGCAATATCAAAAAGACTGTAATATTCCTTATCTCCTGTAATGTCGGAGAAATTATAGCACTGTTTTTTGCAATACTTTTAGGTTGGGCATCTCCCCTTCGCCCCATCCATATATTGTGGGTTAACTTAATTACAGATACACTTCCAGCTCTAGCTCTAGGAGTCGATCCTGGCGACCCCGACGTAATGAAATATAAGCCACGTAATCCAAAGGATAGTTTATTTAAGAACGGAACCTTAAGTTTAGCTCTTAATGGATTGTTAATTGGAATACTAACCCTAGCAGCATTTATAATAGGTGCAAAATACTATAGTGGTGATACAAATCTATTCCCACTATTCCCGAAAGGCCTTAAACCAGATGCTTTAGAACATGCACAAACTATGGCTTTTGTAGTCCTTAGTTGCTCTCAGCTTGTTCATTCATTAAATATGAGAAATGAAAAGAAGTCCATATTCCAAATAGGTTTATTTTCAAATAAATATTTAATTGGATCTATTATCTTAGGCCTAATGCTACAAATCCTTATAATAACAATACCACCACTTGCAAATGCATTTAGTGTTCATGCTTTGAGTATTAATGATTGGGGTTTCGTAACTATATTATCCCTCATGCCCTTAATCTTAAATGAAATTGTAAAAATGTTTAAACGTTTATCATCTAAAACTTTAGAAAATTAATCAAATAAATAGAGGTTGGTGAATTAATTCATCAACCTCTATTTATTTGAATAACATATATGTGTTTTTTTGCTTTAATATTTGAATTCATTTATATTATATTATTTTATTGATTGTTGTTTTCCAGTAACTTTACTTTTAGCATCCATTTTACATGTGTTTTTAGCTTCAGGTGTAGTAAAATATACATTTCCATCAACCTTAGTATCTATTAACTGGAAGTTATTTGCAGAAATATAAAGGTCACCTTTGAAAGTTCCATGTTCCATACTGGTTTGAGTACTTTTAATAGTTAATTTTGGCACAGTTAAAGTGAATCTATCTCCTATGTTCTTAGATTTATCTTGACTGTATAGGTTTATCTTGCGTTCCAAAAGAGCTTTATCATTTCTAAACTCACCATCAACTACAAGGTCTTTATTTATAGTTAAACTTTTTTTCAAATCAATAGTCTGTATACCATCTTTACTTATAGCCTTTTCAAATTCATTTGGAGTACTTACCATTGAAGTTGCGGTTATTACCTTTGGAGTTGTTTGAGTTGTTTTAGGTGTTTTAGGTGTTTGAATTGGAGCTTTCATGTTACATCCTACAAGTAATACGGCTAGTATAGCCGATGTTAATAATATGTTTTTTGATTTCATTAAAAATCCTCCTTATTAATAAAATAATTTTTTCTTCGAATATAGTATAACCAAAATAATAAAAATTCATGTTTAATAAAAGAGTTAAAATTTTTTTAAAAAATATATTTTATGCTTTATAAATTTTTATCTATCTTACATGTATAAAATAAAACTTGATATTTTTATCTCCCCAACCTAAATCCCAAGGCACATGATATCTATCAATGGTATGAGTATTAACAAGAGGATAACCATGAGAATCAAAACCAGTAACTATAGCAAAATGATCTATATCACTACCTTTTGCGTAACAAATAAGATCACCTAGATCTAATTTTTGTATAACACCACATGGATAACCAGGAATAGGAGAGATTAATTCCTTAAATGTCCCTTTTCCTATTATTTTGCCCCTACCACTATAAGTCAAATATTGTTTAAATGCGTCAGCATTAACCCATGCGGATGTTCCGTCAGCTCCACCATATTTTTTGTAAGTACAATGCCAAACACCATCAAATTCTAGACCACCACCTTCTTTATCTCCCATTGATTGAGATACATAATTAGTACAATTTCCACCAATGCCAGTATAATTTGTGTACTTTTTATTATATTTTTTTAAATTTCCACTTGCCCATGGTATTCCACAGTATTTATCAGCATATTTAACAGCATTTATTTTATCATATTTACCTTTGGTAACAGCTTTTGGTTCAGCTAGTATTTTAGGACAATTTTGAAGATTATATTTTTCCTTATTATCAATATTAAGCTTAGGATCTTTTATTTCCCCTGAATAAGATTTTAAAGCATCTTCAAAGCAATCTAAATACCAATCAGAGTAAATTAACCACTTTCCATCTTTTTTTATTAAATCCATAGAGTGTGTTAGTCCCACTCCAAAAATATTTGTAGTCGGATTTACATCATTTTTGTAAGTATATTGGAATTTGTAATATTCATCTACTAATAAGCGAAGACCTCCTTGTGTACTAGTTATTTTTCTAACTTTTGGAGTAGATTCAACCTTTACATAGTTCATATCTCTTTGACATGACCAATCATTAAAATAACTAAGTCTTTTCACTTCATGCTCCAAGCTCCATTTTCCAAGCTTTTGAGAAACATCATAATAATTAGGTAGATTAGTAATATCTTTAGTAATAAACATTGAATTACGATCTTTATAAATATCTTCAATTACTTTTGTGATCTCAGCTGTATCAGGATTTACAGGAGCTATTGTAGAAATAGCCATAGCTTTACTTGTAAAAAAATCATTTGATTTATAGCAAAATAACCCTACTAATAAAAGAAAAGACGACAGAATAATAATAGAAGTACTAATTTTGCAAATATGTTCTTTCATTAATTTATACACCTCCAAGCTGCGTTAATTTAGTATTCCACAACTTAAGGATTTCTTGCAAAAAATCGCAAAAAATATTAAACGACTAAAGCCTTTTAATATTTAAGACTTTAGCCGTTTAAGTAATTTCTATTATTTATTCTTTTTCTATTTCTTCTAATTTAGTCTCTTGTTCTTCTAATTTAGTCTCTTGTTCTATTAATCTAGTACCATCCGTGTCTTGAACAATCCAGCCACTTTTCATAAGTCCACCCAATGCTCTTTTAAATGCATTTTTACTGGTTTTAAATGTTTTCTTTATATCATCTGGAGAACTTTTATCATTGTATACCATAGAACCACCAGACTTATCTAAGAATTCTATTATTTGACGTTCAACTAAATCTCTTTCTTCTAGTCTTGGTTTTCTAGCTGTTACATCCATTTTACCATCCTCGTAATATTTCTGTACTCTCACTGTTAGTCTATCTCCAGGTATTACACTAGCGTAATTCTCATTTCTTAGAATAACAGCTCTATAAATATCATCAATAGCTATCATTAATGTACCATTAGTCTGGATTCCGTATACTGTACCCTCCACTTCATCATCAATTTCATATGAATCTGTATCATATAAATACTTATCAATAAAAGTAGTGGCTGCAAGTCTTCCAGTCTTATCTAAATATATATAGAAAAGATATTTTTTACCTGTTTCCAAGCTATAATTTTCCTCTTTAAAAGGAACTAATATATCTCTTTCTAAACCAATTTCAACAAAACTTCCTATTGTAGTCATGTCAACTACCTTAAGATAAGCTAAGTCTCCAACTTTTGCCATTGGCTTTTTTAAAGTTGCAATTAATCTGTCACTCGAATCCCTGTATATAAACGCTTCAACTTCATCGTCAATTTTAAGTGCTCTACCTACTGTACTTTTCATTGGAAGTAATATATCATCATCCGTACTATCTGTCTCAGCACCCAAGTAGTAACCAAAATCTGCCCTTCTAACTACCTTTAAACTATTAATATCTCCTATTTTTATCATTTAATATCCCCTACCTTTTTTAAACTTTTGACCAATCTATATATTTGTTAAGAATATCTACAAATTCGACTAAATATTTTTCTTCTAGTTTGGTAAACCTTCCTATGTCTTGACTATCTAAATCTAAAACTCCATAAACTACATCATCTTTTATTATAGGTATAACAATTTCTGAATTTGTTGAAGAGTCGCAAGCGATGTGCCCAGAAAAGTCATGAACATTTTCTACAAGCTGAGGTTTTTTTTGCGTTACAGCTGCTCCGCACACTCCCTTGCCTACTTCTACTCTATTACAAGCCGGAAGTCCCTGAAACATTCCAAGAATTAATGTATTACCCCTTAGTATGTAAAACCCTGCCCAATTCACCCGATCCATAATTGCTTTAATTATGGCCGTTGCATTACATAAATTTGCCATGTCATTTTTTTCTGAGCTAAGCTGACCTTCTAAAAGGATTAGCATATATTTATATTTCTGCTCACTTGTCATCTTCTCTATTCCATTTAATTTTATCATTTTTCTCGCTCCTTAAAAAAGCCCCAATCTTTTACTCTATATTTAATATAAATTATTTCATTATATATTTCATTGAAAGTTCAGCATAATGATGCGCTGATTCTTTTAAGCCTTCTTTTTCCTGAACCGTTAACATTCTTACAACCCTTGCCGGCACTCCCATGCATAAAACACCAGACGGTATTTTTTTCCCTTGCGTAACTAAACTACCAGCTCCAATTATAGTATACTCTCCTATTTCTGCACCATTAAGGATTGTACTTCCCATTCCGATTAAAGTATAATTTGCAATTGTACAACCATGTATTATAGCATTATGTCCTATAGTTACATAATCTCCAATATTAATAGCGAACTCATCATCATTATGTATAGTGCAGTTATCTTGAACATTTGTGTAATTACCTATAGACATAGAATTCATATCACCTCTTAATACAGCTCCAAACCAAATACTGCTGTACTCTCCTATAGATACATTTCCTATGACGTCTGCGCTGCTAGCAATAAAAGTATTTTTATGTATACTCGGGATTTGTCCATCGAATTGATGTATCATAATTTCATCTTCACCTCTTCCAAAATAATAAATGCATATCGAATATAGTGCTATACTAAGTATACATTTATTATACTACTATATTTAATAAGTAAGCCCGTAATTAGTCATAATTTGAGTTAATTTATTATTTGATTTTTTATAAAATATATTATATAATACCATATGTAGTGGCGATTATTTTAAAACTACTACATATGGTATTATATTTAATATTACATAAAATATACCTAAATAATTAATATAACTACTTAGGTATAATAATTTCAAACATACAGACTTATATTTTACATGATTTAAGATTAATATGCAACTAATAGGAGGTGTTTATACTAGTTTTTTTTAAGCTAGTATTAATTATGGCGGAGATAAAAAATTTGATTAAACGGGTTTTCACAAAGGAATTAGAAAAGAATAAAGCTATTACTGTTTTTGATTTATTTAATTGGAAAAAGGTAAATGTTTTGTTAAAAGACCATAAAACTAATAAAGTACTTTTAGACATGAAGGATTTAGAATTTCCGGAACACTACTCACAAAATTCTTGCGATATAATCGCTTCAAAATATTTTAGAAAATCTGGCCTTAATAATAAAAAAGGTTATGAGGATAGTATGAAGCTTGTAGCTCATAGACTTGTAAATTTTTGGTGCGAAGCTTTAATAAATGAAACTATCATTAAATCTGATGAAGAAAAAAGTATTATTTATGATGAATTAATATATGCATTTTTAAATCAAATGTTTGCTCCAAATTCTCCTCAGTGGTTTAACACTGGCCTTAATCTATCATATGGCATAAAAGGTGGATCATTAGATAATTTTTATTATGATGAAAAATCGAAAATGATAGTTAAAAGTAAAGATGCTTATACAAGGACTCAAGCCTCAGCTTGTTTTATTCTATCAATTGAAGATAAATTACTTGGCAAACATTCAATTTCAGAGCAATATGTAACAGAAACCAAATTGTTTAAAGGTGGTTCTGGTACTGGAACTAATTTTTCTAGTATACGAGGCATTGGAGAGAAATTATCTAGTGGTGGTATTTCCTCAGGCCTTATGAGTTTCTTAAGAGGCTTAGATAGAAATGCAGGTGCGATAAAATCTGGTGGAACCACAAGGCGTGCAGCTAAAATGTTATGCCTTGATATAAACCATCCTGAAATAATGGAATTTATGACCTGGAAAGCTAAAGAAGAAGATAAAGTAAGGGCTCTAACTAAAATGGGTTATGATGGCAGTTTTGAGGGAGAGGCTTATGAAACTGTTTCTGGTCAAAATGGAAATAATTCTATAAGATTTTCAGATGAATTTATGACGAAAGTTGATAAGTTGTCAGTTGATCCCGATCAAACTATTACCCTTAAGGGAAGATGTGATTCTTCAATTGACAAAGATATAAGTGTAAAAAAACTATGGGACACCTTTAATGACGCTGCTTGGAAATGTGCAGACCCAGCTCCACAGTTTGATGACACCTTTAATGCATGGCACACTTGTCCTGCTGGAGAAGACGGAGAATTTGGTGCTAAGCATAATAGAATTAATTCAACTAATCCTTGCGGGGAATATGCCTTTTTAGATGATACTTCTTGTAACTTAGCATCTATTAATATTTATAAATTTTATGACCCTAAAACTAAAAAATTTGATGTTTCCGGATATGTGCATTTAATAGGACTTACTCAATTAGTTCTCGAAGCATCGATACATTGGGGACAATTCCCAACTGAAGATATAGCAAGAAAAACTCATTTATTTAGAACCACTGGTCTTGGGCTATCAAATTTAGCTTCATTATTTATGGTAATGGGCTATCCCTATGACTCAGAAGACGCTAGAAATATAGCATCATCACTAACCGGGATAATGACTGCGCAGTCTTATTATGTTTCATCTTTGATTGCTAAAGAATTATCTCCTTTTGAAAAATATGATATTAATAAAGAATACATGCAGATAGTTATAAGAAATCATGCAAGAGCAGCTGGAGCAATAAAGAGTGACTTTGAAAATCTAAACTATGAACCTATTAAAGTGGATCACGATATTTTAACTAAAGACTCTTTAGGTGCTATAAGTGAAACCTTAAAAAGTTGCTGGACAAAAGCATTAAGCAGCGGCGAAAACTATGGTTTTAGAAACGCTCAGGTTACAGTTTTAGCTCCTACTGGCACTATTTCCTTTGCTATGGATTGTGGTGCAACATCTGTAGAGCCATACTTCAGTCATTTTATTTATAAGAAATTATCTGGTGGCGGTTTTATGACCATCGTAAATCCTGTAATTAAAGATTCTCTTGCTAACCTTGGATATTCAGAAAGTGAAACAAATGATATTTTTGATTACATTCTAAGAAAAGAAATGGTTGATGAAAACGGCTTTGAATATGAAAAAATTGTGGACGGTAAAATAGAGGGTGCTCCTCATTTGAAACGGGAACATTTATCTATATTTGATACAGCAAATAAGTGTGGTAGCGGTAAAAGGTATATTTCCTTTATGGGACACGTTCTTATGATGGCAGCAATAACGCCAATGATATCAGGTTCTATATCAAAAACTGTAAACTTACCTAAAAATGCTACTATAAATGATTTTAAAGAAGTTATATTAAATTCTTGGAAATTAGGAGTAAAAGGTATCTCACTTTATAGAGATGGTTCAAAGGCAAGTCAACCACTAAACACTACTTTGTCTGAGGATAAGGAACTATTACTTGAAGATCTATCATATGACGCTCTTTTGAAGAAAGCAAGATCATTACAAAAAACTTCAAATCAATCACACTCAACACGTGAAAAACCAATTGGGATACGTTATGGTACTACTCATCCTGCTCAAATTGAAGATGTAAAGATTTATACTACTGTAAATAGACGTTCAAATGGAGAGATTTCTGAAATATATATAACAACAGATAGAGAAGGTACTATTATTACTGGTTTACTTAATTCTTTATCAAAAGCAATCTCAGTTATGCTTCAACACCATGTACCTGCAGACGCTATCTCGACGATGCTTCGAGGTCAAAAATTTGAACCTTATGGTTTTGTACAAAAACATCCTTATATTAAATCAGTTTCATCTATTTCTGATTTGATTAGCAAAATTATTGATATAGAACTAGGTGACTACAGTAGATGTCAGATTAAACCTGACAATTACGAGAGCACAAATATACCTAATAATCCGTTAATCCCTGTTGAAAATGAAATTTCAACTACTTTAGAAGAATCCGCTAATGTGGCATCTCCTACAAGTAAAGAAACTTCAAAAAACATAAGTGATGGTAAAATTCAAGGTGAAAGATTGTACTCTGAAACCTGCTCACTATGCTCAAGTACTAGGCTTGTTAGAAATGGTACTTGTAAAGTTTGCCTTGATTGTGGAACAACAACTGGATGTAGTTAATAACTAATTCCTATTAAAAATAAAAAAAGTAATAAATTCCGTTATTTTCATTTATTATAAACAATACCCCCAATTGTATTATTATACAATCGGGGGTATTGTTTTAACATTTTCTTTTTTAAATATTTTAAAGACTAATATATATCAACTATGCTACCATCTTCTCCTAGAATAACTTTAATGAAATTACCAGAATAATATTTATCAAGTTTGTTTTTATCAAAATATTTACCAATCTCATAAGTAGTACCATTAATTTTTATACTAGTTGCATTGATTTTATTTGGTGTAAAACCATCAATATCTCCAAATGCACTTTTTCTACTAGCATAAATATAACGGTTTTTATTCCAAATATCTGATACAAAATAAACCACATCGTTATAATTCACACTAAGTGTATTCTCAGTGTACATCTCATTACTATAAACAAATGAATATTCACTATCATCCATTTCCTTTAAGAATGATGTATCACCACTTCTATAAACTTTTGGTATACTAAAGACAGGATCAATAATAACAGCATATTCATATCCATTATTGGCACTGTTTTTAGATAACATTATTGAAGAATAAAGACTGATACCAGTAACTGCGACATTATAATTAACCTTTTCTCCATTATGATAATACACAGTAGCCTTTGGTAACTTAATGCTACTAGTTACATCCTTATCATTTTCCCACTTCATATCTGTTCCTACTTTCTCAGTAACAGCATAATTTTCTGTGGTGTTTTCCTTTTTGTCAATTTTTGTAATTATAGTACCGTCAACATACAATTTGTACTTTGCACCTACCTCAGGAGAAATTACCCCACTAAGACACTGAAGAGTTCCTTTATCAGTAAGAATTTCATTATTTGATAAATCATCACTTGTAACTGAGGTTCCAAGTATTATATATTCAGCAAGTGTTCCAGTCTTATTTTCTATATTTTTTATATCTAATAATTTATCATCCTTATCTCGCACTACACGGACTAAATCGCCATCTTTAAAAGAGGCAAGTTTCGTAATATCCATATCATCACTATAATTGTAATTCACCTTATCTATTTGAATATCATATAAACTATTTGAATCAGCAGGAATATCTGTAATGTATCCCTCAACATAATTTTCAACAGCAAGTATATACTTATTACCGCCATTTAAATCTGTAACACTATAAACTACATCTGTCTCTTTAATATCGCTTTTTAAAATAGCTTGACCATTTTTTATAATCTTTGTATTCTCATTAAATACTATATTTCCTAATGTATCAGAGTTAACATCAATATTTGATGCAAGCTCTGGGTCACTATATATAGGATCAGTTATTACAGCATAACTAGATGAGACTTTAGTATTATAATCAAATACTACTGAAGAATTAGTTTTTAAAAGATTACTTATACTTGTATAAGCTTCCTTTACGCCATGGTAATAATAAGTAATACTAGATGGTAGAATCATACTTTTTGTAGTCCCATCTTCATCATAATTAACAACATTACCCACTATAGTGTTTGCAGTAATGGTTACCGGCTCTCTTACTTTACCATAAACCTTTTTAATTTCTCCATCCTCTATCTTAAGCCTATAAGTTGCTCCAACCTGAAGTTTCCCTGCGGCAGCTGGAACATTAAATACACCTTTATCTGTTAATATTTCGTTCTTTGCTAACTTGTCATAGGATACTGAATTATCTTGTACAATACAATCAGAATATAACTTTATCGAATCAGAATAAGTTACAGCCGTTGTAGTTGACCCAGCAGCCTTTATATCGGTGTCAAGGAGCCTGTCAAACATTACGGCTACTGCCCTATAAGTAACTCTATCACCCTTTTGATAACTTAGATCATCAGTTATTCCTAATGTTTTTGCCTTACTTATATAGTTCGATGGATACGTTCCTACTAAATCACCATCAACATATCCAAGTAACTTTACAATAACAGTACAAATTTCTTGATAAGTAATTGCAATTTCAGGATGGAAGTTTCCATCCGCCATTCCACTTATTAATCCCTTATTTAAAAGTATATTTACATAACCGCTCATTTCACTATTCGATGTAATATCCGGGAATATAGTAGCCCCTCTCATTCCTAAGGCTCCATCCTCTAAATCAGCAGCTATAACTACAGATTTAGCAAATTGCCCCCTAGTCATAGCATTAGAAACTACCGCTGCATTCACAATCCCAAGTTGCTTCATCCTAGCAACCCCCCCTGAATAATCAGCAACAGTCACAGCTGAGACAAAATTCGAACTAATTGTACTTATAAAAAAAGTAAATATTAAAAAAACACTCATAGTAATTCTTCGAAATTTCATTTTACACCATCCTTTTGTTAATTAATAATTATAATATTTTTATTTAGCAAGGTAAGAAAATCTATATTACGTAAAATGCATATGAACAAGCGTTAGTAATTCTTAACTTATTTTACGTAAGCTACGTTAAGAAAAGTACATGTTTGAGCGTCAGCGAGTTTGTACTTTTTAGTATCTTTAAGTAAAATTAGTTTAGAATTACTCAGCGTAGTGAATAGCAGTTGTAGTAATATATACTCTTTTTTATTAATTTAGAAATTATGAACTTATAATTTCTTTCCTTTTCCTTAACACGGTAAGAAAGTGTATATTACGTAAAATGCATATGAACAAGCGTTAGTAATCCTTAACTTATTTTACGTAAGATACGTTAAGAAAAGTACATGTTTGAGCGTCAGCGAGTTTGTACTTTTTAGTATCTTTAAGTAAAATTAGTTTAGAATTACTCAGCGTAGTGAATAGCAGTTGTAGTAATATATACTTTCTTACATTTCTCCAAACCTTAAATGAATATATTCTAAAATAATTTTTTCTGTTTCATCAAGTCCTAATATACCTGTATCCAGCGACAGATGGTATTGACAAGCATCTTCAAGCTCATGTCCTGTCATTTCACTTATATATAAATCTCTCATCTTATCGGTAGACTTAACAAGTTTCAGTGATTCTTGTTCTGATATGTTATTAATTTCTTGAATGCGTGACGCCCGATAAGCACTATCTGCATACAAAAAAACACTTACATGACGAGGATGATTCGCAAGTATATATGAAGAACCACGTCCCAATATCACAGCAGATTTCCCCTTATAAGATTCTAATATTGCTTCTGCCTCTGCATTAAAAATTTGATGATTAGTCACAGGTTTCGAATCTAGAGCGGCGTATGTACTTGTATCGATATATGCAAAGTACTGTAATAAAGAATGCCAAAAAGATGTCGGCTTTTCATCACCTGCTGTTACCTCCTCAGATGATATATTTAGTTTTCGTGCAGTCATATCAATAATTTGATGATCAATATACAGCATATTCAATTTTTCTGCAATTCTCTGACCTAAATATGCTCCTCCACTTCCAAATTTATGGTTGATCGTAATTACTAGTGGTATAACCTTAACCATCTTAAAACCCCCTTAACAATATAATCTACATTTATTTAATTATTCAAGCATATCTGCCATATGCATTTCTTCTTGCATGGAATCAACACTTTTCACTTTTGGTAGCTGTTTTTTTTCTCTAAGAAATAGGACTAAAACTATTCCAAAAACTATTGCTAATGAAGTAACAGCAATCGCATATGTTTGTGCATCAATATATGCTTGCCTAGCAAGTCCCCCTGCAATAGCAGTAACTGCTGCTACTTTGGCATTAGCAGCTGAGTACCCTGAATTCATGTAGACACCTGTAAGTGTTTTCATATAATTTACTGCTACTTGATTAAATGGAGTTATTTCATTTGCTAGTTTTGCATAATTAAAACTATTTCTACTTTGTATTAGTGAAGTCATTATCGTTACACTTAGAGATGACGTTACCTGCCTTATGGTATTCGAAAGAGCTGATGCTTTTGCAGTTAAATGTGGTGGTATGCAATTCATACCGGCAGTATTAACTGGCATCATACATAATCCCATGCCTACACCACGTATAAGATTAAGCATAGTGATAGTCTCCTTACTCATACCCATACTTAAAAAAGTAAATTTGTAGGATGCGATACCTACGATTATAAGACCAGTAATTGTTAACGCCTTTGCACCAAACTTATCAAAAAGTGCCCCACTTATTGGCATCATAATACCAGATGCTATAGCACTGGGAAACATAATCATACCTGTCTCCATTGCTGTAAATCCTCGTACATTTTGCAAAAATAGAGGTAATACATACATCCCACCCATCATAGCTAATGTAGTAATTATTGATAACCCTTGACTTATAGAAAAATTTAATTCTTTAAATATTCGTAATTCTAACAATGGATTATCATGTGTAAGTTCATTAATAACAAAGAAAACCATACCTAAGCATCCTATTGTTATAAGCATTTGAGTTTCTATATTTGACCAATCTATTGTACCCTCACCTAATACGTATAATAAACTTACAAGGCTGATAGATATCGAAATAAACCCTAGGTAGTCAAAAGCTATCTTTGGTTTTTTAGGTCCTTTTTTCATTATGATACCAGCGAGTATAACTCCTGCTATCCCTATAGGTACATTTATGTAAAAAAGTAATCTCCAGCTTGTAGTTTGTAGAAGATAGCCGCCGAGTGTTGGACCGATAGCAGGCGCCACCATAGCAGCTACCCCCCAAATCCCTAAGGCTTTTCCTCGTTCATTCGGTGGGAACAAACTGAAAACGACAGCCATACCTACAGGCATAATCATACCCCCACCTAGTGCTTGGATAATTCTAAAAATTATCATCGTATTATTGCTCCAAGCTAAACCACACAGAAGTGAACCAACCGAAAACATTCCAAGTGCAAACATATATATTTGTTTAAAATCATATCTCTCCATTAGATAACCTGTAAATGGAATAACTACACCAAGTGCTAAAGTATATGCAGTTAATACCCATTTTATCTTGTCCAAATCTACACCAAACACAGACATTAGAGTAGGGACAGCGATATTTACGATACTGCTATCCAATACAGACATAAAAGTTCCGATTATTACTACAAACAGTACAAGCCACCTATTTGAGTTATCATTTCCTTTGTTTTCCATATTATATCACTTCCTCACTTTATGTGTATTTTTACAGTAGCATTAGTACCTGTTAATAAACTAACGTCATTTTTATTCAACTCAATTTTCACAGGTATTATTCTTGCAACTTTCGTATAAGTTCCACTAGTAGAACTTTGAGTAATTGCGAAAACAGATTCAGATGCTTGCCCAATTGATTCTACCCTGCCAATAAATTTTTTATTAACATATTCATCTACTGTTACATCAACTGACTGGCCCGGATGTATTTTATTAATTTTTGTTTCCTCAATGTTAGCATTTATATATATTTTTTTTGTATCAACAATTAAGGCTAATGTTGTTAATTGACTACTTGATACATAATCACCTACATGTGAAACTACTTTAACTATTGTCCCACTAATTGGGGCTCTTATATTAGCAGCAGCACTGTTAGCATCTATATATCCTAAAATCTGATCTTTAGATACAAAATCACCTTCCTTTACATTAAATTTCAATAGCCTTCCAGTGGAGTGTGGAACAGCTTTAATAAAATCACCAGTGACTTTAGCATCGTCTGTTGATATATAATAAGTATTTTCATACCAATAGTGTCCAACGATATATACTAAAGCTAAGATAAGTACGACTACAACAGAGGATAATAAAAATTTACGTCTACTCTTCATTTTTACACCTACCTTCTTTGCATATTTCCTTTAAATACCAGGTTATTTGCTTTAATCCTCTCCTAATTTGCTGTCGAAGCATAGGTTTGCGTTAAAATTACTTGATCCCCTGCAATTAGTCCACTTTTAATTTCTACATATTTATCATTTTTAACTCCGAGTTCCACTTCTGTATGTATTCCTTTATTATCTTTTAATAAAACGTAACTACTCCCATTGCCATTTGTTATAGCATTTATTGGAGCATATAAAACATTAGGTTTATTAATTACTTGAACACTAGCATTTACATTCATTCCACCCTTAAATAAATTGAAATTGCTTTTAACCCTAATAGTTACCAGATACGAAGTTACCCCATTTAAAGATGTCCCCTTAGAAGCAACGGTCTCAACTTCTCCTTTAACTGGTGTATTTAAGGTACTTGGAATTGATTCTGCTGTAATACTTGCAAGCTGCCCTGGAACTATTTTAGCTATATCAATTTCATCCACTGGTATGTCAAATTTCATATTATTTTGGTTTAAAACCTCCGACACTTCAACGCCAGCATTTATAGTATCTCCTACTTGAAAATTCACAGTTGATAACACTCCACTAATAGGTGAAGTTATTTTATAATAATCTAGCTGTGAGGTCGCTAAATTTATCTGGTCTTGCGTGGTTTCCATTCCAATATTTGTAGTTTCTTGAGCTCTCAAAATAGAATCATTTTTCATCTGAACAAGAGATGTCCCAGAATCAACTTTTTGATCTTCTTTAACAGAAATAGCTTGAACAGTCCCCCCTGTTTTGCTAATAACCGCTTGCTTGTTTATATAATTCATACTAGCAGTGTTCGCGCTACTTACGCTTCCCTTAGATGTTTTAACATCTGCACTAGCAGTCATACCGCCAAGTAGAGCACCTGGATTATTCATTACAATTTCTACAGTATATATCTGTCCACCTGAAATCGTTGATGATGGTTGGTTGCTTATATACGATACATTTCCATCTACAGCCTGCGTCATCGATGTTATATTTACCTTAGCGGCTTGCCCAATTGATATTTGGCCCACATCTTTTGCATTAAAGGAAAGTAGCACCTTAAGCTTTGAAGTATCTGTAATCGTAAGGACTACACCACCTGCCGCTACTGTATCACCCACATTTACAGCAATACTTTTCACCTGTCCATTAAATGGCGCACTGATTGATAAGTCTGAAACAGCTTCTTTACTCGCATCGCCGGTTACCTCACTTTGCTTAAGCCCTTGCTTCACAATATCTACAGAAGTCTTAGCATCCTTATCATCAAGTTCATATATAACGTCTCCCGATTTAACTTTGTCTCCCACTTTAAAGTTAACTTTTGTAATTTTGCCACCAACTCTTGAATTAATTTTATTACTTTTAGTAAAATATATAGGTCCTGCCCCTTCAACCTGAGTTGTTATATTTCCTTTTTTTACAGTTGCAGTTTTCTGATCAGATGCCTTTGCTGAACTAGCTAATTTACTACTAAACGCTGTATTCTTTACTATCACGACCACAACAAGAACTACTATTACAACACCTGCTATTTTTACGAACTTATTTTTAAGTCCCTTATTTATCATATCTTTTAACTCAAATTTCAATAATATTCACCTTCCAATCATTTAATTAACTTAAAATCTTACTTTATATGGATTTTTACAATTGCATTTGTACCTGGTAATAATTTAGTATCAGAATTATTAATTCCAATTTTCACTTGTACTCTTTCTACAACCTTTGTAAAGGTACCACTTGTTTGAGCTGGAAGAATTGAAAAAGCATTATTTGATGCTTGTGATATTGAGCTCACTTTGCCAGTAAATTTCTTCCCCTTAAATTGATCTATAGATATATCAACTGCTTGGCCTATTTTTACTTTAGCAATATCCGTTTCATCAATATTAGCAATTAAATAAATTTGATGAGGATCCATTATTAAAGCAAGTGTAGGCGATGTTGCACTTGATTCGTATTCTCCTACAAGTGCGCTTTTCGAAGCAACTACTCCACTAATTGGTGCTCTTATATTAGAGGCCGCACCACTATCGACTCCAGCCTCTAACCTTCCAATAAGCTGATCCTTAACTACATAGTCACCTTCCTTAACATTAAATTCTAAAAGCTTTCCAGAGGTAAGCGGTGTTACTTTTATAAAATCAGCGACTAATTCTACGTTATCCGTTGATAAATAGTGGGTATAATTATACCAAAAATATGCACCAATAGACCCCCCCACCACTAGAACTAGGCCCAAACCAACTGTTAATAATACTTTAAATTTACCCTTCATTTTGTACACCTACCCTCTAAATCTAAATACGTCCCGTTACGACGCGTCATCGTGCAACTTATTTTACTCCCACATTATTAAAATGTCAACACGAAATTACTTATTTGGTTTTTATTTCTTATTTGCTAATGGCAATCTTAGTAGTAATCCATACCTTGACTAGATGATTGCAAACTTGTATTATTGGTTGTGATGCAACTTATAATTTAAAACTGTATTATTATTAATTATCAGGAGGAAACAATGATGGATATTAACGATAATGAATTTGTAGAAAAGTTTATTGTAGATAGTGTTCGTTTAATAAAAAAAACTTCAGACACTTTCACAAAATCAATAACCTTAAACGGTGGTTTTACAATCCCACAACTAAACGTTATGAGAGAATTAGTTACAGAAGATGGTTTAAGCCTTAAAGAACTTAGTAAAAGACTAAACTTATCCCATAGTACAGTTTCGGGAATTATCGATAGATTAGAAACTCGTGGAACTGTAATTCGTAAACAAGATACTTGTGATGGGCGATTTACACAAATTTTCATGTCAGAAAAAGTAAACAATTATATTAAAAATACAATGAACAGAATGTATACACCCTTCATTAATGCTATACAAAATGCTTTACCTGAAGAAAAAACAAAGATACTTGAGGGACTTTCAATATTCTGCCGACTACTTAAAGCATCGAAATAAAAAAGAGTATAAATTTCTTTTAGAAATTTATACTCTTTTTTATATTAGTTCTTATACTTTTGCCTCTACTTGATTTAGCCATATTATTTATTCAAATTTGAACATTTCAAGTTTCCCTTCAAGTTCTTCAATTAATACTATAAGATTATTAGCGTGGTTATTAACTTCTTCTGAGGAAGCAGATTGTTCTTCCATAGAAGCAACTATCTGCTCTGTAGAAGCAGAAGTTTCTTGTGCAACTTCTGATATACCATCTATCATTGTAACCACATTATCCTTATCTCCAGTAGTTTTCTTTATGCCTTGAAGTTCTTCTTTAACCTGTGACAATACCTCATCAATCGAAGAGGTGATCTCTTGCATTGATATATTTATATTTGTTACAGCTTCCTTTTGAATTTGATTAATTCCATTGGTTTTATTCATAAATTCAACTGCAGAGCTTGTATCAGTTATTATGCTATCAATAATTTCTTTAATATTTAATGACGAATCTTTAGATTTTTCAGCAAGTTGCTTTACTTCCTCTGCAACTACTGCAAACCCCTTCCCTGCCTCACCTGCTCTCGCAGCCTCAATAGAAGCATTTAATGATAAAAGATTAGTTTGCTCTGAAATATCCGCTATAACATTTGTAACTTCTGCTATATTATTTGATTTTTTATTTAATTCACTAATAATTTCAGAAACCATTCCGAGTGATGTTTCAAGTTTTGCATATGAACCTTCTAGGGTTCTAACATCATTATTACCTTTACCAATATCATTTGTAGTCTTATTTAATAAGTTTTCTATTAAATATGATTTGTCACTTATTGTTTCAATTTCATGTCCAAGACTTACGATGGCAGAAGCTCCATCCTCAATCTGTTGAGTTTGTCCTTGTGTTCCAGAAGATATCTCTCCTATAGATTTTGTTACCTCTCCAATTGCTAAACTATTTTGTTTTGATATAGTAATCAAACTACTCGCTGTTTCTTGTACTGCTTTAAATTTTTGGTTTAACTCCGAAATTAAAGAGTTTAGATTCCTTGTCATATCATTAAAATCATTTGATAAATCTTCTAATTCATCACCTGATCTTATATCTAATAATATTGTCAAATCACCCTTTGCTGTTTTATTAACTACATCTTTAATATGTTTTATACCTTTTACCAATTTATCACTTGTTAGAAAAGCTAATAGAACTACTAGTATCAATGTCACAACTAAAACTATAATACTTAACCTAACTAAATAACTTATTTTATTTGTAACTACTGATTCAGGCTTTAATGAAATCATCTTCCAATTTAACCCTTCTATCGTTGAATAAGATGCATCGTAAGTGGTGCCTGCTATAGTTGCCTTAGTTGTTCCATTCTTATCGCTATAAACCTTATCACCCCAAGGATATTGTTTGCTAAAATCTTCTTTATTTGCTACAATATCTTCAATTCCTTTATCATCGCTTTTTCCTGAAAAACTTGGAGCTACATTTTTACCCATTTGAGTAAATAGTGAAGAACTTATTAGAGTTCCCTTGTTATCAAGGAAAATTAACTTATTACTATTTCCTTTTTCAAGAGTTGTCCTAACATCGCCCATTGATGTTAAACTAATATCATATCCTACAGCTCCTATGAATTTTCCATTTTGTTTTACAGGATAAGTAATAGAAATCATCATTTCCTTTGTTCCACCTTTATCCTTGTAAACATCAAACCATACTATATCCCCTTTTGCTTTTGTATCCTTAAAAGCTTTTAAATCTCGCGCCACGCCTGGATAAGGACTCCAAGGAAATATGTCCATGAATCCTGTTTTCGCACTAATGTAATATGTATCAACAAGGGATTTATCATTATTCTGTGCATTCTTAAGTATATTGGTTATCATAACATTTTTGTCTTTGCCGTTATCCACGGTTCCAATTCCACTTGCTACTTCCTTAATAGAAGATTCGTATTTTGATAAATATGTATTTATGTTTTGACCTGAACTTTGTGCAATGCTAGAATTTTGTTCATCCGTTGAAGTTTTTATTTGTTTATACGAATATGTTATAAAAGTTCCTGCAAGTACACATGAAGCCACTAGCGTTGTTAAACTCATTGATAATATAAATTTCTTTTTAATTGACGTTCTTTTTACTCCTTTTTCTTTTGCTCTTTTTTGTTTCATAAATTTTAGCCCCCTACAATTTCGGGCTATGTTTAAAATAATATTTATAATATGAAATTTTCCTCATTGATTGCTCCATCTATTATAATTACATGATTGTAATCATCTACCATAATACTTAGCTTAAACATAACCTGCTTATTTTGTTTTTCAAACATTCTTTCCAATTATTACATTCAACCCCTTATTGAATATATATCCATCTTAATCAGCATATGTTATTATTCCTTAATTTTACTAAGATTTTTAACCATTGTCAAATTTTTTTCAAAAAAAAGAAGCACAAATTTCCATAAGAAACTTGTACTTCTTTTTTTTACTTTTTATTATTCTTAACTCTGTTTGGTTTAGCCTTAGGCCTCATAACTATATCATTTTTTTTATCTTTTTTATAACCAGTATTTGTATAATTTGATCCAGAAATATTTTTTCTTTTCATAAATCCTGATAAATCCATAAACCATAAAGCGAAAATAACAAATACTCCTGGTATTACATATCTAGATACAATAATTGGCATAGTTGGCCATATTATTACAGGTGCTATAAAAAATACTATAGCTATTCCAAGCACTACCCACTTATTAATTTTTATTTTACTAAGTAAATAAGTTTTTAAAACATAATATATTATAAAAACAACAATTGTAAATGCTATCATACCAAGTATTTGCATGGCCATATTCATATTTATCCCACCTTTTCTATAAATGAATGTATATTATACATTATCAAACATTTTCTACAATATATCAATAGTTTATGCATTAATTTATATAATTATATTTGTATAATTATGTTTGTATTAAAAATAAATTTATGCTAAAATATTTTTGGGTAGTATCGATTGCGAACTGCACTTTATTGTTTAACATAAAAAAATTAAATTATTAAATTATCTGCTCATATCTTCATGAATGAGACGGCGCTTCAAGAGTATCATCCTCTCAGTTATCTGAGATGTTTTTTAAATTTACTAATTCGAAATATTTCATACTAGTGGTTACAGCTCCGAAGGAGATGACTTAACCTCTGGTTTTCTTTTAAATATAAACAATTCAGATGCAATCGCATACTTAATTTACCCTGTTTAATTTTACACAACCCTTGTTTTTCTATATAAAAACCAAAAATCATAAATATTAATTCAAATAATATTTAAAAATGTAGGAGGATTAAAAATTGAAAAATTCTGTTTCTACCTTTATGGCTGCAAAAAAAGCAGGTACTAAATTAACAATGCTTACAGCTTACGATTATTCAATGGCTAAAATTATTGATGAATGTGGCGTTAATGGTATTTTAGTAGGAGATTCATTAGGTATGGTTTGCCTTGGGTACAAAGATACCTTAAGTGTCACTATGGATGATATGCTTCATCATACTAAAGCTGTTGTTCGAGGCACTAAAAATGCTCTTGTAGTAGGAGACATGCCTTTTATGTCTTACCAATCATCATTATATGATGCAGTTAAAAATGCAGGACGATTTTTACAAGAAGCAGGAGCTTCAGCTATAAAACTGGAAGGTGGGGCTGTAGTTTGTCCTCAAATTAAAGCAATAGTTGCCGCTCAAATACCTGTTATGGGTCATATTGGACTAACTCCTCAATCTGTTAATATGTTTGGAGGCTTTAAAGTCCAAGGAAATAATAACATAGACGCTAAAAAACTTATTGAAGATGCTAAAAAAATAGAAGATGCAGGTGCATTTGCTATTACACTTGAATGTATACCTGCAAAACTTGCAGAGCTTATATCAAACGAAGTAACTATACCAACTATTGGGATAGGTGCTGGTGGTGGCTGTGACGGTCAAATTTTAGTATATCAAGATATGCTAAATATGTTTGAGGATTTTAAACCAAAGTTTGTAAAAAATTTTGCGAATGTAGGTGACCTAATGAGGTCTGGATTTAAATCATATATTAAAGAAGTAACCGAAGGAACTTTTCCCGCCAGTGAACACTGTTTTAAAATAGATGATGAAATTTTAAAAAATTTGTATTAAATTTATTTAAGAAAGGAAGTGTAATAGGCATTAATAACAATATGTTACTAACGCCCCTAGCAAATGAATACTGTAAAAACTATTAACGAAGTTCGTAATCAAGTCAAAGTTTGGAAAAAAGAAGGTTATAGCATTGCCTTAGTTCCTACTATGGGATCTTTACATGCGGGCCATGCAAGTTTAATAAGCCGCGCTGCAAAAGAAAACGAGAAAGTTGTGGTAAGTATTTTTGTAAATCCAATACAATTTGGTCCTAGTGAAGATCTAGATTCTTATCCAAGAGATTTGCATAAGGATGAAATTGTATGTGAGGGTGCTGGAGCAGATTTAATATTTGCACCAAAAGCCACCGAAATGTATTATAAAGATATAGAAGCAAGTGTGAGTGTTAAAGAACTAGCAACAGGTCTTTGTGGCGCTAAAAGGCCAAATCATTTTGCTGGAGTCTGTACTGTAGTTTCAAAACTCTTTAATATAATTCCTGCAGACAAAGCTTATTTTGGACAAAAAGATGCTCAGCAGTTAGCTATAATAAAAAGAATGGTTAGAGACTTAAATTTTGATATAGAAATTATTGGTTGCCCTATTATACGTGAAAAAGATGGACTTGCAAAAAGCTCGCGTAATGTTTATCTATCACCAAAAGAAAGAGAAGCAGCTTTAATTCTAAACAAAAGCTTAACTAAATGTAGGGAAGCATTGTCAAATGGTGAACGGTCAACAAATATTCTAAAAGAGATTATAAAGGAACAAATTCAAACTGAAATACTAGCGAAGATTGATTATATTGAAATTGTAGATGCCTTGTCCCTTGATGTTATAGGTTTTGCAAACAAACCTATTCTTGTTGCCATAGCCATATATATTGGCAAAACAAGATTAATTGATAATTTTATATATGAAGCTTAATTTATTGAGGAGGGACTAATATGATATTAACTATGTTAAAATCTAAAATACACAGAGCCGTAATCACTCAGGCTAAATTAAATTACGTAGGAAGTATAACAATAGATAAATCACTAATGGAAAAATCTAACATTCTAGAATATGAAAAAGTTCAAATTGTAGACATTGATAATGGTAATAGATTTGAGACTTATGCTATTGAAGGGGATGCTGGTAGTGGAGTTATGTGTATAAATGGAGCGGCTGCAAGATGTGTCCAACCTGGAGATAAAATAATAATTATGACTTTTTGCCAAATAAATGAAGATGAAGCAAAAATAATTAAACCCACAGTAGTGTTCGTTGATGAAACAAATGCTGTTGTAGAAATAGCTCACTACGAAAAGCATGGTCAAATAAAATAATTTTTTTTAATAATGTAATAATTTTTGAATAATTGTAAACAATAATATCACAAGACTTTATTAAAGAGGAGATGTTTACAATGAAAGCATTAGATGGTACTGCACTAGTATTAGTTATTATAGGAGCTATAAATTGGGGATTAATTGGATTTTTCCGATTTGACCTAGTATCCAGCTTATTTGGTACTGGCTCGGCATTAACAAGAATTATTTTCGCTCTAGTAGGTTTATGTGGCCTATATGCTTTATCTTTCCTCGGAAGAGACAGAGATAGCAACAGAGACAGAACTGAAGTTAAATAATTTCTAAATAAATATATCAAAAATATAAAAGAAGCCGAATTTATAATTCGACTTCTTTTATATTTAAATTAAATCTTAACTGTACCAAGGCCAACCTCTCTCTAACTCTTATTACAATTAAACTTTGTGATTGTTTTTTATTTACATCTTGTATGATCTTAGAATACTTATTATTTAACATCATTATAAAACTACCGGCTTTAGATTGAATTTCATATCCATTAGATTTTTTTATTATAACCAAATTCTCCCATTGATGAGGAATGTAATTTGTAAATTTCATTTCAAAAATCATTCCCTGTTGCTCAAGTAATGTAAGTAAACTATTATAATGATCTTTTAGCATATTATTTGTAAACTTTAACCCTTCGCTGACATTATTACTATGTTCTAAGAGCTTGCTTTGATCGATTAATTGTATTTCATGTTGTTTTTTTATATTGTCTAACTTCTTTATTTTACGATTAACATTCTCTAAGTAATGATTATTATTTTCTTTATCCATAATTATTACCTTGCCTTTCATAGTATTCTTTATGTAAAATGTAGTTGAGGTGATTATACATGAATAAATTTATAGACTTGATTATTTCCCTATTAGAATATATACGTAAAAATAGCAAATTATATTTTACATCATTTTATAATAAAACATACTTCTTAATCGATAAGAATTTTACTTTAAATAAAATTTACAAACCAATTCTAAAAGAAAAAACTGATACAAACAAAAGATTGCAAGGAGCAATAAATACTGTAAATAATAAAAATAAAGAAGTTGAAAAAACAATATTAAATTTTAAAAATGAAAATACCTTACTACAAGAAAAAATATCTATAATTGAAGATCTAATAACAAAAAGGTATGATTAATTATACTACAAATTAAAATAAATAGCTGCGTAGAAGATGTCTCGCAGCTATGGAAGAGATGGCTAACAGCTCTGAAAGAGATGGCTAACCAATTTTTTTCTCGTTTTCCTTGTTCAAATTATTTTGAATTATATTTTGTACTACATCCGATATATTTGCTTTTTCTTCCTTTGACATATCATCAAGATATATAGGTTTACCAAAGATAAGCTTAGCATTTGCGCTTTTAATTTTGCCATTATTACCTTCCAATGCCGTATAGGTATCATACAATGTTATAGGAACAATAGGGACTCCTGCTTTTATTGCAAGTCTCATACTGCCCTTCTTAAATTCTCCCATAGTGTTACTTCTACTTCTAGTTCCTTCTGGAAAAATGAGCATGGAATATCCATTTTTTAAATATTCAACACCTTCTGCAATATCCTTAAGCGCCTGTCTTGGGTTTTCTCTATCCATAAACACACAATGTATTTGTTTCATCCAATAACTCATTATTGGTATCTTAATCATGCTTTTTTTAGCAACGGCTCCAGTAATATTATTCATATTAGACAATATTACTGGTATATCAAGATCACTTTGGTGGTTTCCAACAAAAAGGCAAGCCTCCTTTGGTATATTTTCTCTTCCACTAACTGTCAAATTCAAATTTGCTGCCTTTAGTACAAAATTAGCCCAATTCGTAGCCACCTTAAATAGGTATACCTCTGCTTCTTTTATAGATTTTTGCCTTTTGATTCTGTTTAATTTGGGTTTCTTAAAGTTTATCCAAATCAAATTGGTAATAATAAGTATATAAAAATATATAGTTCTCATATATCTGTTCCTTTCATTCTTTAATTTAATTACATATATAATTATACTAGTTAATAAGTTTTATTTCAAATTTCACGTAAGTATTGATATTTATTTATGCATTTGGGCAACATCATTTATATAAATAAATATTATGTAGGAGATTGCCTTTATGTCAAGAAAAACCTGGTTAAAATATGCACTAATTTGTGTTTCACTTATTTTTATAATTGTATGTATAACTATAAGCTACAAGTCTACTATAAAAACTAGCTTAGCTTTAGAAAACAATATGGTAACTCATTTTATTGACGTAGGCCAAGGTGATTGCACACTTATTCAAGTGAATAATAAAAACTTACTAATTGATAGTGGCACAAGTGATTCAAAGCAAAAACTAATTAGGTATTTGAAAAAAAACAATATCATAAAATTAGATTATATAATTGCAACTCATCCACATGAGGACCACATAGGAGGTATGGCTAGTGTTATTAAAAACTTTGAAATTGGTGAATTTTACGCACCTAAAGCCATAACTTCTACTGGTGTATTTACTGATATGATCCATGCTTTAAGGGACAAAAATCTAAAAATAAAAATAGCTGCTCCTAATACATCTTTAAATTTAGGTCCTAATGCCACCTGTTTTATGTTATCCCCAAATAAAACCACCTACGATAATCTAAATAATTACTCTTGCGCTCTTAAGATATCATACAAAAATTCAACTTATTTATTTACAGGTGATATAGAAACCCAAGCTGAGCAGGAGATACTAGCTAATAATTATGATCTATCAGCCGATGTACTTAAAGTTGCACATCATGGTAGTAAAACATCTTCTTCAAAGGAATTCTTAGCTAAAGTGTATCCAAAGATTGCCATAATAAGCTGTGGTATAGACAATGATTACGGTCATCCAAATAAAGAAACATTAGATAGACTTAAAAAACTAAACACCATCATCTATAGAACTGACATATCTAAAACTATTGTACTTATAAGCGATGGTTCAAAAATAAAAAAGCTAGATAACTAGCTTTTTTATTATACAATAAACAGTTTGCAAAAAACAATGTGGGTAACTTTTTTTATAGTTTATATTTAACACTTTCTTTATCTTGTAGTTCATCATACTGTAAATGAATAACAATATGAATTTCTCGGTCAGTGGCACCAAATAAGAAGAGCAGAAACATAGGAGAAATTCATAGGTTACATCAAATTAAATTAGTACTAAATTTAATTAAACATAATAATACTATACCAACAACTATTCTATAAACAGCAAAAACCTTCATAGGTTTTGTCTTTAAATAAGCAACAAATCTTTCAACTACAAGAAGTGCAACCAAAAATGCAACTATAAAACCAATAACCAAAGTAATAATTTCTCCACTACTAAAATTCATACCAGTTTTATATAAAGTAAGTGCTGTTGCTCCTACCATAGTTGGTATTGCAAGAAAAAATGAAAACTCAGTTGCAGCAATTGTAGAAACGCCACAAATCCACCCTCCCATTATAGTAGATGCTGATCTCGACATTCCTGGCCAAAGTGCCAAACATTGGAAACATCCTATTTTAAGAGATTGTTTAATACTTATTTTCTCTACGCTTTTTGTTGTATGCTTATTTCTGAATTTATTTTCTATGATGATCATTAGAATTCCGCCAACTATAAGTCCTATAGCCACGGTACCTGGATTAAAAAGATATTCATCTATTTTATCATTTAGAAGAAATCCAAAAAATGCAGCCGGTATAAATGCAACAATAATATTAGTCCAAAATTTAATTCCTGATGGCTTAAGTTTAAAAAATCCTACAATCGAGTTCCATATTTTACCCCAATATAAAACCATAATAGCAAGAATCGCTCCTAACTGAATTACTACCTCAAAACTATTTGCAAACGTGCCTTTAAAATTTATAACATTTCCCACAATGATCATATGCCCCGTGGAGGAAATAGGAATAAATTCTGTTATTCCTTCAACTACAGCTATTATTATAGCTTTTAAAACCAATATAATGTTTAAATCCATCTATTGTTTGCTCCCTTCTAAAAATAATTTGTAATTTTTAATTGTAATATATTAACCTCTTAAATACAATTAAATTTTCATTAATATTCTTTTTCATAACTTCTCCGTGCTTGTCCCCTTTGTTCTTATCATATATATTGCACATATTACTAAAACAGTACCAACTATCTGCATAAATGTTATATGCTCATGTAATACAAAAAACGATAAAATCATAGCAGTTGGTATTTCTAGATTTCCTACTATAGATACCTTAAGCGATCCTATATATTTTATAGCTGCGTATAGTAGTGTCAAAGGAATAATTTCACAAAATATGGCAAGTATAGTTGTATAGATTAAAAGGTTTTTAGTTATATCACCCCTAAAAGCAAATAAAGGGAATTTGTATATCATAAGGCTTATTAGTGAAAAAAGTGTTGAATAGGCATTAATAGTTAACGGGCCAATTCCCTGTAATTTTTCTTCGCTATAAATATTCATAAATGCATAAAACATTGCACATATTAAAGCAAATATTACTCCAATAAGTGAATATTTAGGTCGACTTGATAAAATATCAAGAGTTAAAATGCAACCAAAGAATGCCAGAAACACAGCAAAGACTTTTATGTAACCTACTGATCCCTTCTTAAACACTGCTGAATATATGAATACCATTATAGGATACGTATATAGTAATATAGCCACCATTTGAATAGGTAAATAGTTATAGGCTGTATAATAAAATACTGTCATAAATGTATTTCCAACAATTCCAAGTATCGCGAGTCTTAATAATTGCTTTTTTGTTACCTTAAATGACTTCTTATTAAAAATATACATGATTACAAACATTAATGGAACAGCTATAATGTACTGAAGTGTGAGTAAACTTATAGCATCAATTCCAAGACCAGAAGCTAGCTTTACAAATAGCCCCGCACTCCCGAATAATACAGCTGAAAAAATCGAATAAATATATCCTTTGCTAAGTAAAATAGTATGATACCCCCAGTACTTAAATCTAATGTTTTTTGTGCTACCGTTATATTCTAACAAATTCATACCTAAAAAGCCACATGATTTAATAATAAATTACATTAATATGTTAGACATTTATGTTAGTATGTTATAAAATTGTATTATCATAAAGATAAGGTATAATAAAAGTTATGCTACTAATAAAATCTAAATTCATAAGTACAATTAAAGGATGTGTTCAAAATTAAAATTCAGTCATTACTCAGTATATTAGTTTCAAAATTTGTTATGACATTATCAAAGTCTATATTTCAAGGCGGCACTAATTTTCCTGGGAAAATCGCCCTAAAACTTGATAAAAACATTTTGGAAACAATTGCTAATAATTATGAGGTTATACTTATAACCGGTACAAATGGTAAAACCACAACAACAAGCATGATTTATAGTATTGTAAAAGACAGCAAAAGACCTGTAATTACTAATAATACTGGTGCAAATATGTATACAGGAATTGTTGCATGCTTTATTTCAAATTATTCATTTAAAAAGTCTACCGAGAAAAAAATTGCTGTTATAGAAGTAGATGAGGCTAATCTTAAATTTGTAACGCAGTATATAACTCCAAAAGTAATTACTATAACAAACCTCTTTCGGGACCAAATGGACAGATATGGTGAAGTATATACAACTCTAAATAAAATCCTTGTAGGAATCGAAAAAGTTCCTGAATCAACTCTTGTTCTTAATGGAGACGAATCTTTATTTGGAAACTTGAATCTTACAAATGATGTGATTTACTATGGTTTTGGAACAAAAGTTAATGAAAATAAAATTGTAGATATCAACGCAGATGCTAAGTTTTGCACAATCTGCAAATCCCCCTACAGTTATAATTTTATAACCTACAATCATCTTGGAGATTTCTATTGCCCTGGCTGTGGATATAAAAGACCCGAGCTTACCTACTCCGTAGATAAAGTTATTGATTTAAACACCAGTGGTTCCTCAGTTAATATTAATAATAAAGAATATTACATAAATCAACCAGGTACGTATAATATTTATAATGCTCTCTGCGCATACTCTGTAGCAAAGGTCCTTGAAATTGAAGATAACGTTATAGAGCATTCTCTTAAAACCGTAGCTAGTAGCTTTGGTAGACAAGAAACTCTAAATATCGATGGAACCGAAGTTAAAATAATATTGGTTAAAAATCCTGCAGGTTATGATGAAGCTGTAAACACTATTAATCTTGACAAGCGTAAAATAAACTTATCTCTTATGTTAAATGATAATTATGCAGATGGTAAAGATGTCTCTTGGATTTGGGATGTGAATTTCGAGCGCCTTACAAGTCTTGATGTTAACAAAGTTATTATCTCAGGAATACGTCTGTACGATATGGCAATAAGACTTAAAGTAGCTGGTTTTTCATCAGATTCTTTCCTACTTTGCACGGATGAAGAAACCTTGCTTAAAGAAATTAAATCTTGCAATGGTGAAATCGTATATGTGCTCGCAACCTATACCGCAATGATAAATTTAAGAAAGTTTTTACATACTAAAGGTTATATAAATAAAATTTGGTAATAACAAAAAATAATATGGTAAAAAATCTAATTCAGAAGGTGAATAATATGGAAATTAACATTTGTCATCTATATCCTGATTTATTAAATGTGTATGGGGATGTAGGAAATATTTTAATACTAAAACACAGAGCAGAGCTTCGAGGAATTGAAGTAAACATTGTTAATATATCTATGGGCGATATTTTTAAAGCAGAAGATTACGATATTGTTTTTTTTGGAGGCGGCCAAGATTACGAACAAACTATAGTTTCTCCAGATCTAATAACTCTAAAAAAAGCATCAATGGAAGAATATATAGAAAGTGGGAAAGTATTTTTAGCCATTTGCGGCGGATACCAATTGCTTGGGAAATATTATACAACACCAAGTGGTGAGCAAGTTGAAGGTCTTGGCATTTTAGATATTTACACGGAAAGCGGTGACAAACGTTTTATAGGCAACACAGTAATTCATAATGAAACGTTTAATGAAACCTATGTTGGCTTTGAAAATCATTCTGGAAGGACTTATATTAACGATTTATTACCCCTTGGCAAAGTTGAAGTTGGATATGGTAATAATGGGGAAGACGGTTACGAGGGTTGCGTGTATAAAAACACTTTCTGTACTTATTTCCATGGCTCGTTGCTATCTAAAAATCCTGAACTTGCAGACCGATTGCTTACACTTGCATTAAATAACAAATATGATGAAGTAGCTTTAACTTCTTTAGATGATAGCCTAGAGATTAAAGCCAAAGAATTTATAATAAAGAGAGAAACTGCAAAATAAAGAGGGGTTAGAATTTCTTAATGAAATTTCACGTTTCAAACTCTTATTTGGTGCCACGCAGGAGAAAATCATATGTGTTAACTAAAAAAGATGTAAATTTGGATAAATTCCAAATTTACATCTTTTTCTCTAATTGTAATGCCAAACTAAAATATTTTATAGAATCAGCCACATTAGATAGTTTATGGTACATACTCCCCATTTCTAAATAACGAGCATATATATCTTTTTTATTTCCAAACTTTAACAGTGAATCTAAAGATAAATTCATGTACATCTCTGCACTAGATGCACTCCCTTGTCTATCGAGAATAATAGCTTTATAATAATAGCTTTTTTCTATGAACTTAATATCATCTAAATTAATCGCATAGTTTAATACTTCATCAGAAATACCCTGTGCAAGCTCAACTACATCATTTTTAATAAGTTCTTCAACACAATTAAGCATAAATCCGACTAGTCCTACCTTGTCCTCTCTAGGATATACGCTTAATCCATGACTTATATACTCAATTGCTTTTTCTTTCATATTGCAGTCAAACATGGTTGACCCATAATTGAAAATAGCCATTGCCTTATAAGATGCCTTATCTTTATATAATTCATAAGACTTTTGCTCATATTTTTGAAAATCACCATTTTTCATTCTTATAGATAAAATAGCTAACATATGATATATCTGTGCCGCGCGAAGATCTGTATCAACATGTTTAACCAAATCTAGTAACCTTTTTCCTACTTTAAAAGCACGTTCATAATTTTCCAGCTTAATATTACAAGCAGCCTCATTATACGTTACTATTATTAGTTTTTTATAATTCAGAATCTCACTACTATAAAGTCCCTTTCTAACATTACGATAATAACTCGATGCTTGAAGAAAATCTTCTTTTATATATAGATGTCTTGCCATATCTATATAATAAGTTAATTTATTATCCTCTATAGATGTTTTTAAATACAAATCATAATACTTTGAAGTAACGGCTTGAGTATTCTCAAAATCTTTTTTATCTAAGTAAAAATTAAATAACATATGCATTAATTCAATAGCTAAATCATAATAATTATATTTTTCAGCTACCTCCAAATTATAGGATACATTAGTTTTGTAATCCTCATCCTTAATAGCTATGTTATCATCATTTTTTACATTTACCTTTAATATTTCAATATTTTCCTTAACTTGCTCAAATACATTTTCATTTAGATATCCGAGATCTATGTCTAGTTCCTTACTGATTAATTCTAATACCCAAGGCTCTGCTATAACCTTATTATTTTCTATACAGCTCATTTTAGATACTGATATTTTGTCATCACATATCTGTTTTAATGTATATCCTTTATATATTCTACTTCTTTTTATTTTTTCTCCCGTTGATAATATCTTCATTGTCTTCACCTATCCACAAATCGTATAATTAATTTGTGAAATTCCCCATAAATAGTTTACTTTATTACTCCTAATCTTTTAAACAACTCTACACCTTCATTTAAATATTTAGCCGCTTCTATACTTCTGCCACCCTCAACATAGAACTTCCCAATCATTATAGATATTTCAGCCGCTTCCTTTAGTTTATCTTGCTCTTTTACAAATCTTAGTGCTTGAAGTAATGTGTTCTCAGCTTCATTTTTATTGTCTTCTAATAAATCGACTCTATATTTTAATAAGTAATACTGAAATAGTGCTTTATTATTACCATCTTCAATATAATCTAGTATATGGTTTAAAGCTTCTTTAGCTTTACTTACAGACTTAAGCTTAATATAATTTTCACAAATATTAGCTAAGGTGTCTATTAATTTTAAGTCCTTAGTATTTTGTCTAATCTCCTTAGCCTTATTTAGGTGTATAAATGATTCTTCCATATTTTCAAATTCATAAAATAATCTGCCTAAATTATTTTCTATCTCCGATATATAAGTCAAATTATTAATTTCTTTAAATACTTTCAAAGTAATCTTCGAGTATTTTATAGCATTTTTAATATCACCTTTTTTATTATATCCATCTGCGAGTAATAGGAGTGAATTAGCATACTCATTTTCACTATTTATTTGATTGAATTTTTCCTTAGCTAAATATGAATATTTTATAGCATTTTCAATGTTTTCTAATTTAAAATAAGTGTAACCTATATAATAATATATTTCTCCGAGTAAAAAATCATTTCCCATTTGATTGTCTATAAAGACTTTTTCAGCTTGCTTAAAATAACTAGAGGCTGACTGGTATCCCATCATCTTAAGGGTTATTTTCCCTAGTTTTAGTAAAGTCTCAATTATTTCTTCATAAGAATTATTTTTGATAAAGATTATATTTGCGGAAAGAAAAATCTGTTGAGCTAACGCAATGTCTTGCTTCTCCATATATATATCGCCTCTTAAAGATAAATTCCTAGCTCCTTGATATTCTAATTTATATTTTTCACAGTAATATATAGATTTATCGATGTTTTGCTCCGCCTGCAATAAATCACTATTCAAAATTTGAGCTTCAGCAATGTTTTGGTAGAACAAGCATATTTTTTCAGCCTGAGTTTCCTCTGACTCCATTAGATATTCAACAGTTGTATTTAAATCATTTGCTAAATATTCTAATAAATCCATACTTGGATTTGATTTACCAGATTCTACTAAGCTAATTTGACCTGGAGTTATTCTACTACCCGCAAGGTCTTTTAATGTCATGTTAAGCTCTTTTCTTTTCCTCTTTATCTTTTCTCCCATAGATAATATTTCCATAATCACTCTTCCTTTACAACATGGTAATATAATAGTATTAATTTATACAAATCGACAATTTAATTCAATTATAACATAGTTCACCTATAATATTGTAAATATATGAATAGATTTTGAATTTATGCTAAAAACATTAAAAACTCCAAACCATGTGTTTACTAACATAGTTTGGAGCCTTTTAAATCATAATTATAAAATATGATCCTTGATATTATCATACATGTCCCCTGCCATATTCATTACCATCTTACCTGTTTTTTTAGCTCTTCTTCTTGTGTTTCTGTCCATATTAGGAATTAACATCATACCTGCGGCCACACCAATTATCGCACCTGCTGTAATTGTTGATATAAATTTATTTTGCATAAATTACACACCCCTTCTTTATTTATTTATTTATTCTTTATAGGATGTGCATTTTTTAATTGATTAATGTACTCTTTTGAAAATTAATAAGTAGATCTAATAGTAGAAATAAAAATTTAATTTGGAATACTTATGCAATAGTATAAAGTTTTTATGAATAAACATCTGACAGTTCTATTTTTATATTTTCATCATGACCTCTCACATTGCTACTATAGAGCATATTTTCATGAAGTACCTTTTTATTCGGAAGTCTTACTGTAAACTTGCTTCCCTTCCCAAATTCACTTTCAACATATATATTACCACCATGTAATTCAACAATCGACTTAACTAAACTAAGGCCAATACCCGTACCCTCTGCATTTCTTGATAACGACTTATCTACCTGTCTAAACCTGTCAAATATCATATCCAAATGCTCCTCTTCAATGCCAATACCATTATCTTTAACTGATATTTCAACAAATTTATTTTCATTCTTAACATAGACAAGTATTTCATCACCTATATCTGAAAATTTAATAGCATTTGATATAAGATTTAAGACTATTCTCTCTATTTTTTCTATATCACAAGCAATAATATTTTCCTCAAGGTCCGTGTCGAAAACAATGTTTAATCCCTTACTCTCAGTCAGATTAGTTAAAGACACAACAATTTCTTCTACAATTTCAACTATATTATTATTAGATAAATTCAGTTTATAAAAGCCTGCTTCTATTTTTGATAAATCAACTATGTTATTAATAATTTTAGATAATCTATAAGAATTTTGCTTAATTGATTCTATATATTTAATAATGGAATCCTTTTTATCATCAAGAGAGCCACTATTACAATACATTCTAAATAACTGCGCCGTTGCAAATATAACATTTAGTGGTGTTTTAAGTTCATGCGATATATTAACAAGGAATTCTCCCTGTACTTTTAATGCTTTCTCCATAACTATATTAGATTTAATTTCAGGAGTAACATCTATTATTAAAATTAATATTTCACGAATTTCGCCATTCACTTCAAATACTGGTTCAAATATAATATTAAAGTATACTTGGTTTCCATTTAAGGTTAAAGCTTTTTTATTTAAATACTTAATTTTCTTATCCTTTAAAACTTCATCTAAACACTTATAGTATTCACTCTTTTTAAAGTTTTCAAGCAAATCTTCAATTCTATTACCCTTTATTTGATTAATTGATTTAACACTGGGATTAATCGATTGAATAATACTAAAAGCTTTTCTATTAATATCCACAATTTTAAAATCTTGATATGATAATCGAGCGACAGGTAAATCAAACGTATTTACCATTCTATTTAAAAATTCATAACGGCTCCTTATAATTTCCTCGTGTTTAAAATAGTCTGTCATATCTCTACTACAAAGAACTCCTAATATAAATTTCCCATTGCTATCATAAATAGGTGTACCATTAACATCTATTTGTAATGTTTTACCTGGGGACTTAACTATCATTCTCATATTTTTAAATTCTTCACCACTCATAACTCTATTTGCTGGAATATTTTCAGTATCAATTTTCTCTCCATTAATATCATAAAACTCAGATGCATTATACCCATCACTTATATTTTCCAAACTATTGCAAGACGAGAAAAACAATTCCCTAGATGTTTTATTTACTAAGATGTATTTCCCTTTATCATCGAAAATAGCAATAGAATCAGCTATATTTTCTATTATAGCTTCTAATTCCTTTTTCTGCTTCTCTATTTCTCTTGATTGGTTTATTGTTTCTGTAATATCGTGAAAACAAGATACTATTATAGTTAAATCACCATCTGCATTATAAATAGGAGTTGAACTAATTTCTGCATAGTATTCTTTATTAGGATGGCATACAAAAATCTTAACATTCTTTGATTTTTCACCTCTTAATGCTCTCACTGATGGAAAATCTTTATAAGGCACCTGATTGCCTAGCATATCGAACACTTTAATATTCTTAAAAGCATCCGCTATATTAATTCCTATATCTGATTTATAAATAAGCCTCTTTGCTTCCGAATTCACATTTATAAAATCGCCCTTACTATTAGCAAACATTACTCCCTCAGATAAATTTTCAATAATGTCAAGTAACTGAGTATTTTGCTCCTCTATTTCCTGATTTCGCTTCTTAAGCTTCTGGTTTTCATCGAAAATAATCTTATAACGTCGCTCAATACTTAAATTTTCGAAATTTCCCAATATATCACCTCAATAATCTATATTACTTCATATTATTTGCTTTCAATAGATAAATAATAAAATTTGTTTTTTCATCACTACTTAGATTCAAAAGTAAACTATCTATTTCTCTTTTATTAATTGTATACTCACGAACAATTTCACTAAATGAATATGCTTTATTTTGCTTTTCATTGCAGTTTTGTTTAATATAAGAATCCTTAATAGTGTTAGGCTCCTTAACAATTATATTAGCCTCACCCTTTGGCGCTATTAAGCGAATTTCGTCCTTTAGCGCCTCGTTTGCTACATTTATAGTGTTACATGCTAGCCACTTTTCCACAACCTTATCTGATTTTATTCCGAGGCACTCCTTACATTTCTCGTCCACAAGTTCATTAAACAAATCTCCTGTATGACTATCTACTTTAACAAATATAACCTCGAGTCCACTCTTCATAATTTCTTGCATTTTCATGTAATATTCTTTTGATGATTCCTCTTTCCTATCCCAGAACCCCGTAGCATGATAACAAATCCCTATATAATCATGAAATATTACTACTTTCTTTTCTCCCGTACTTTGTGCATACTTACATCCCTTTACTGCCCCTTCTAGTTCCCCTGCAATTTGTCTTATATTTTTAGTAGAATCACTTTTACCTTTGCCACTTTCTATATGTACAACTACATCATCACGAACTGCTACCACTCCATATGAATACTCCATAGTTTGTGAATTATAACTACCATCCACATAAATATGAAGGATATCCTTTGGATAATTGTTATTTATCTTATCTAAAATAATAGGATCACCATTTAAAAACTTTTCAGCTTCGTTTTTATCCTCAAAGCTCTTATATTTAGCACCTTTTACTCCTTTTACATATTTCAAGCACTCTGCCCAAGTACCAACTATTATATTTTCTATCTTTTCATTAGTATTAGAATTAAATCCTTCCTTTATAGCATAAACTTTTTTACCCATATTTTATGTTCCCCTTTTCAAAAGCTATTCGATAATTTAAGCCTCTAAGTATTATGGAATACTCACCTAATTCTATCATAAATAAAGTATACAATAAATGATAAAATTAAATCTCTATTTTTTTACATTATTTACATTTCCATATTCTATTAGGTTCGGTGGACAAGGCCTTAGAATAATATTATAATAACCCTTACAAGTCGAGATTGTAAAAGTTTAGTTTCACGTATTATGTTTATTTTGCAAATTAAAATATAAGATATATTAGTATAAAAAATAAGTCTGCTTTATTAGAAAGGATGGTGAATGAGGCGGATTCTACGGCTACTCTAAAGTAAAGTAAAGTAGAACTCTTGCTTCGATTCTATGAATAAAATTAAAAACAAGTATATTTTGCTTCCTATTATTACTGCAGTTTTATCATTAGTATTACTCGTTTTTATAAGTAATACCTTTAAAGTATCTTCAAATAAACTATATACAGACTTTCTTAAAGATGCCTCGCTAAACACTATTTCCACCGTGTATGTAACCACCTCTCCTAAAATTCAAGTTAAACTTAAAGATGGGACTATTTACGAAACTGATAATCCAAGAACTAACAATTTCAAAGAAGGTTTACTTAAAAATGGTATAAATGTTTCTGAGCAAGCTCTAACTAGTCCACTAGAAGTTGCATCAATATCAGGTTTTGTAATTTCTCTTATAGTACTTGGGTGTATGTGCTTTAAACCTGCAAAGAGAAAAACAAAAGGAATGTTCTCGGCTAGCAACCTTGACGTCACTGCGGTGGATGATATTGGTTTTAACTTTGAAAATGTAGCCGGTAATGAAGAAGCTAAAGATAGTGTACAAGATGTAGTTGATTTTCTTAAAAACCCGGAGAAATATTCTGCTTATGGAGCTAGAATGCCAAGAGGTGTAATTTTATATGGAGATCCAGGTACAGGTAAAACACTTCTCGCAAAAGCAGTAGCTGGTGAGGCAAATGTACCTTTCTACGCAGTGTCAGGCTCTGATTTTGTTCAGATATATGTAGGGGTTGGAGCTGGAAGGATCAGAAGCTTATTTAAGAAAGCAAGAAGTCATGGAAGAGCAGTTATCTTTATTGATGAGATTGATGCTATTGGCAAAAAAAGAGATAATGGAACTGGTGGTGGTTCTGATGAGAAAGATCAGACACTTAACGCTCTACTAACTGAAATGTCTGGTTTTAATGAGTCAGAAGGCATAATTATAATTGCAGCAACTAATAGGCTTGATATGCTTGACGCGGCACTACTTCGTCCTGGTCGTTTTGATAGACATATTGAAGTAACTCTTCCTGATGTGTCTGCTAGAGAAAAGATTTTAAAACTTCACCTAAAAAACAAACCTATTAAGGATATAGACTACAGCGAATGGGCACATAAAACTACATCTTTTTCAGGTGCAAAACTTGAGAATTTAGCTAATGAAGCTGCTATTATTGCTTGTAAAGACAATTCTACATTTATTGAAAATGTTCATTTAGATAAAGCTTATTCAATAATGCTAGCTGGTTATGAAAAAGTTGATAGAGATTATATTAAAGATAATGATAGAAAAATAACTGCATTCCATGAAGCGGGACATGCTTTAATTTCACTTAAGATGTTACCAAAAGACAAGGTATCTAAAGTAACTATAATTCCAACTACCAAAGGTGCTGGCGGTTATACTTTAAGTATTCCCGAAGATAAACTATATCAAAACAAAGATTATATAAAGAAAAAAATAATGGTACTTTTAGGTGGCAGGGCTGCTGAAGAGATTATTTTCGGTAGGGATCATGTAACCACTGGTGCATATAGCGATTTGCAGAGGAGTACTCAGCTTATAACAAACATGATAACAGAATATGGAATGGGTGAATCCTTGGGTCTACTTACAATGGCCAAATTAAAAGAATCAGGTTTTACAAATCAAGACGATGTATTCTCAGAATGTAAAAATTTAATTTCGCAGTTATATGATGAAGTTATAGCCATTTTAACAACTGAAAAAGAATCTTTGAAATCTATTACCAGTTTATTAATTAAAAAAGAAACTATAAATCACGAAGATTTAATAAGTATTATAAATAAAGATACAATATGATTGTCTCCTGCATAGTACCAAATAAGAGTTTGAAACGTGAAATTCCATTAAGAAATTCTAATCTTTTGCAAATATAAAATTTTCTATCGCTCACATTCGGCATTCGCCGGTTCGCTAGCCTTCCTTCCAGTCAGGCTTACGAGAATTTTATATTTGCAAAAGAAGAATTTTAAATGGAATTTCAATGTTTCTGCCCTTCTTATTTGCTACCACTTCCGGAGAAATTCATATTGTATCACATTTATACTAAGATATAACTGCATAAAATGTTATTTAAGGCACATTCAAATATAAATGGAGCAAAGCATGCTTCTTATTAATTTGAATGTGCCTTTTAACTGTTATGTTACTCTTTTGTTTTAAAATTCATAAGAAATGCTACAAGCATTCCTCCAAGGAGTCCACCTACATGAGCAAAATTATCAATACCCGGCATCGTAGCTCCTATAAATATATTTATAAATATAACGGATAAAATATTTTTTATAAACGCACTTCCAGTCTTTTCTTTAGATGTAATTGCAAATATAAGCACTGCTCCGAGTAACCCAAAAATTGCACCGGATGCACCAATTGAAACACTTGTTGAAAATATATAACTAAATATAGATGCACATATTCCAGAAATAAAATAAATAGCAAGATATTTTACTTTTCCATAAACATTTTCAACCATAGGCCCTATAGCATAAAGCGAATACATATTAACCGCTACATGTACAATCCCACCATGTAAAAACATACAAGTAACAAGCCTATAATACTGACCTTGATTTATTAAATCATTAACCTTTGCACCAAGTAAAACTAGAACATTAGTATCACTATTTAAAATGCTACCATTTGCCATATAACTTAGGTATGCAGTAATACCATACATTATAACGTTTATAGCTATAATTATCATGGTTACCCAAGGTTTGCCTTGTAGATTTATTTTCCCTGGCCTACTGCGCAAATTGTTATTATTCATAATTGAAACTAAGTCATTCACTACCTCTAACTTTACATTTTGAGAATAATTTACTTTTTTCTCTGATACATTAACCTTTATTAATGGTTTTTGTAATAGATTATTTATTTCAAGAATTTTACCAGATTCATCGCTACTTAATTCACCCTCAGACAACAGTATGTATATATTGTTCTTATCTGCTGGAATATCATATTGTGTTAATTGATTTAAGCTTCTAGTAGTCGTAAATATTATTCGGTAATCTAAACCGTTTATATTTTTGCTCACAGTCCATAGCTTTGAATTATTGTTTTTACTTGTTATATCTTCTAATAAATATCCATGCTGCGTTGTCATACCATTTATAATGATCTTTATATTTTTTTCTAACATATTATTCTCCTAATCAAATAGATATTTTCACATTATTGATTCCACAATAACATTATGATGCTTAAGCAAATCTATTTCATAAAATTTAATAGGTAGCCGTGTTTCACTCTCATATAGTACCCTTAATATAGGCCTATCCGGGAAATTTTTATTTTGCTTAATTACATATCCTTCAACACCATTTGATAACTTTAAACAAACTCCTAATGGAAACACTGAAAAAGTTTTTTTAAAATCTTTTACTATATCCTCATCAAAAGCATTTCCAGCACCTGCGAGTATTAGCTCATAAGCATCACTAGGATTAAATTTTTTTCTATAACATCTATCGTTACTTACAGAATCATAAACATCACAAATACCAATTATCTTTGCAAATTTAGAAATTTGATTTTTAGTAAGTCCATAAGGATATCCATTACCATCAACTCTCTCATGGTGGTGTTCCACTGCTTTTAGAACTCTATTTGTCATGCTAAAATTCTGCTCCAAAATTTCTTTCCCATATATAGGGTGATTTTTTATCTCTTCAAACTCTTCACTTGTTAGTTTACCAGGTTTCGTTATAATGTTTTTGTTTATTTTAGTCTTACCAATATCATGAAGAATTGCACCAATACTTAGCTCTTTCAATTCACCTTGCGAAAGATTCATTGTAATACCAAGAAAAATCGCCATAATTCCAGTATCTATAGAGTGAAGATAGGTATAGTTATCAAATGTTTGAATATCGTACAAACTTTTATTAACATCACCCATCTCAATAATATAATTAACTAAATCTTCCACAACCAATAATGAATTTTTAGTTCCTTTTGTATCCCCTTCAGTTACATTTTTCATTATGGTAGACATATTTTTCATAGTTAATTTTTTTAAACTACTTAGTCTATCATCTTCTATCGATACATCATCTAGCCTTGAATCCTCTACATAAATATAAAAGACGCCTAATTTTTTAAGTTTAATAATATATCTTTTTGTCAATTTAACTCCAACTCTTAAAAGTATACTTCCATCATTGGTTACTATATTTTTGCCTAATATTTCATTTACCTTTACCCTATTAATAAACTCAAGTCTCATGGTCACCTCTAATTATTTTTTAATCATCGCTTGCGGAAATACAGTTTCACAAAGGATGATTAAACTTTCAGCTTAAGTATCTAAGTTATTTTGGCGATTCATCTCAGATGGAGATGACTCTATTTGTATTCTTCTTCTTTTCCTTTGATCCTTATAAAAACTTCTCTAAGTTCTTGCTTTATTAACTCACATATTTCAATTAATGATTCACGAACCACCATATGCTCATCAGAATATTTGAACTTAACTAGCCATGTTGGGTTATACTCATCATCTATAGGTTCAATTATATATCCTTTAGACCTAAATACATCTTCGTTAAAGCAATCGTAAATTGCTGAAAATTGCCATTCTTCCACATCATCATGCGTATCAAAAGTTAAATTAATTAAATCTCCGCAGTAATTTAATTTTGTTACAAACTCTGCGCCCTGCGATGTTTCATAACTTCCAATTTCACGAACAAATTGATTAGTTTCTTTATCTACTTCCATTAATACCAATGAAGAAAATTGCATAAAACCCACCCTCTCTTATTTTTTGCAGTCCTTACAAATGCCTTTTAAATAAACATGACTTTCTGTAAGTGTTATTCCTGTCTTAGCCTTTATTTGCTCTTCTATTTGAGGTATAGGGCAATCTATAACCATTTTCTTATGACATAAATCACACTCAATTATATGTTTGTGTGAATTATTATTTATAATATAGTTATACATATTGTTTCCCAAATCAAATTTATTAACAATTTTTTTACTCTCTAACAAATCTAAGGTTCTATAAACCGTTGATAAATCTATTTTAATGTCTTCTTTTTTAAGTAAATCATATATAACATTTGCGTTTATTGCATCTGAGCTTTCGAGTATAATTTCAAGTATACTTTTTCTTGCTTTAGTAACCCTAATATTATTATCTTTTAAATATGAAATTCCATTCATCTACATCACCTTACTACATTATTTTATTTCTTTTAATACTGCTAATAAGTAATTCCACATTCTATCTGTTGATGAGATACTTAGGTGTTCTTTTGATGTGTGCACATCATACATATTAGGTCCAAAAGATATTTGATCAATATTACCCTCAAACTTTTTACTAAATAATCCACACTCAAGACCTGCATGTATAGCTGCTATTTCAGGGTTTTTTCCAAATAAATCCTTATAAACATTTTCAAATACTGTTTTTATCTTAGAGTTAGCATCATATTGCCACTCTGGATAATCAGATTCAAATTCAATAGTTGCTCCAACCATTTCTGCAAGCACTATAGTTTCATCACATATTAATTTCTTTAAAGATGCAACCGAGCTCCTTATTGCAGAGTCAAATACTAAATAATCGTCTTCTGTTGTAAGAACGCCTATATTTGTTGAACTTTGCACTAATCCTTTAATATCTTGGCTCATGCTTTTAACCCCATTTGGAATTAAGAAAAGTACTTGAAGTGCTTTTGTAGCAGTCTCCTCTGAAAATATTTTACGTGAATTATCTTCTAATATTTCAATAGATAAATTAACATCTGGATCAATAGTATTTAATTCATTCTTAAATATAGAATTCCACAAAACTAATTTCTGATTAACTATTATTTGATCATCTTCTCTAAATAATATAACAGCATCAGCACTACGAGGAATTGCGTTATTTTTAGCTCCTCCACTTATAGAATTTATTTTAAAATCTATAGCTGATTTTAAATCTATTAAAAAACGTCCCATGATTTTGTTAGCGTTACCTCTTTCTTTATCTATTTCCATTCCAGAGTGACCGCCTTTTAAATCCCTTAGTTTTATAATACAATTTACAAAGCTTTTATCTGATTTTTCCCAAATTATAGGTAGTCTTATTTTTTCCCTTACTCCACCAGCGCAACTTACTAAAAGTTTTCCTTCTTCTTCTGAATCTATATTAATTAATACTCTTCCCTCTAAGTCCTTAGGATCTAAAGCCTCGGCCCCAACCATACCTACTTCTTCACCGGTAGTTACTAATAACTCGATTGGTGGATGAGGAATATCTGTAGAATCTAGAACCGCAAGACTCATCGCTACTGCAATACCATCGTCAGCCCCAAGTGTAGTCCCATTTGCATGTAAAAAGTCACCCTCCACAATAAACTCGATAGGATCCTTTAAAAAATCATGTTTTGAATCGAGCTCCTTTTCACAGACCATATCCATATGACCTTGAATTATTATCTTTGGCGCATTTTCGTACCCCGGGGTTCCTGGCTTCTTAATTATTATATTTAATGAAGCATCCTGAGTAACTTTCAAATTATGTTCTTTTGCAAAGTTAACAAGAAAATCGCTTACTCCCTTTTCGTTACCAGAACCTCTTGGAACCTGGTTCATCTCTTTGAAATACTTAAATGCCTTAAATGAATTTAAATCTTTTAATTTTTCTAACATATTTATCATCCTTTCTTGTGAATTATCATTAAAAAAACATCATTTTTAGTCCAAAAAACACTAAAATAATTCCTCCAATATAGTCTGCATATTTTCCTATAACATCTATTTTTTTTAGATATTTGGAAATTATAAAGGCCATTATTACCATTATAAAAGTTACTGCTCCTATGATTAATGTATCTTTTAATAATATAACCTTTGTTATATTATTTAATACTGTAAATCCTACCACCATAGCATCTATACTTACAGAAACCCCTAGAATAAGATACATTTTAGGTTTAAGTAATGGACACTTACCTTGATTATCAATTCCTTCTTTAATCATAACAACTCCAACTAACGCTATAATTATACCACCAATAATAGTTGGCATTGAAGCTACATATGTATTAAAAAGAAATCCCGCATAAGCTCCAATATACGATAATAAAAATTGAAATAAAGCAAAAGAAATTGTAAAACCTACCTTATTTTCAAGTTTAGTTTGATTGTTTAATCCTATGCATAAAGCTACTCCAAAAGCATCTAAAGATAGAGCTAAAGCAATCATAAATAATGGGTACATAGCCAGCTTCCCCACCCCCTTCAATAATAATTCATTCTGATTTCACTAATTTATGTGTATAACTTTCCATATACCATTATCAATTATTCAGGCTTTCTTGTCAACTAAGATTTAACACTATAAAAAGTATTGTTTAATTGCTGCTTGTATGTATTTACTTTTATAGACTATAATATAAAGGTATTTACACTAGGAGGTGTTGTAGTGCTTTCAATATATAGCAGTTCAGAAAATAAACAACTTACTAAACTTGAAAATATAGAACCTGGTTGTTGGATTAATATGATAGATCCATCAGAGGAAGAATTAATATTTGTTTCAAAAAACACTAATGCACCTATGGATTTTTTAAGGGCTGCTTTAGATGAAGAAGAAACCTCCCGTATTGATATAGAAGATTGTACGTTAATTATACTAGATATTCCCTTTACTGATATCGACGATAATTCCTTAACCTACGATACTTACCCTATAGCTGTGATCCAAACAGACAAAGTAATAATTACGGTTTGTCTAAAAAATAGTAAAGTATTATCAGATTTCGGCGATGGAAAAATTAGTTCCTTTTTCACATATAAACGTCAAAGATTTATGCTTCAAGTCCTATATAGAATTGCAAAATACTATTTAATATACCTAAGACAAATTGATAAAAAAAGTTACATAGTGGAAAAGCAACTACATAAATCCTTAAGAAATAAAGAACTTCTTCAATTATTGGCCCTAGAAAAATCACTTGTATATTTTTCTACTTCATTAAAAGGAAATGAAATCACCTTAGAAAAAATGCTTAAGCTAGATATTCTTCAACAATATGAAGAAGATAAAGACGTACTCGAGGATGTTATTATTGAAAACAAGCAAGCTATAGAAATGTGTTCTACTTATACTGACATTTTAAAAGGTACAATGGATGCCTACTCTTCTGTTATATCAAATAAACTAAATATCGTAATGAAATTTCTTGCTGCCATTACAATAGTTATGGCTATACCAAATTTGGTTTCCGGACTATTTGGTATGAATGTAGGCGGAATACCTTATGGTAACAACGGCAATGGTTTCTTGTACGTGTTTATATTTATTGTTATTTTAGTTATCTCTTCCATTTATATCTTAAATAAGAAAGATATGTTTTGAAAATTGAAACTAAAACAGTTCACCACTCGTATTATATATGAGTAGTGAATTTACATATAGATTCACATTATTTATGCTTCATATTTTGTGTATAAAAACTTTTTAATGATAGGAGGAATCTACTTATGAGAAGAAGAAAAATTTTATATGCTGCGCTATTTATAGCTGCACTATCCACCATATCTGCTTCAAAAACTTATGGAGCTACTACAGCAATGCCAAGTGGTACTGTAGTAATTGGATCAAATGCTTTTTCACTTGACTACGCTAATGATGCTAAAAACGAAAACGAAATTTCTAGCGCAATAGTAGCAGGTGGTGATGTATATGTTAAAACTTATGATAATGCATGGGTTAATAATTCTACCTCTGCAACTATAAATGCTAACATACTTCCTAGCGTAACTTATAAAAGCGCTACTGGTATAGAAAGTAGTTTTGCGGCTGGAGATGCCTCTTCAGATACACCTACTGTCACAGATCCACTACAGATAATTAGCATAGAATAAATTTTATTTAAGCATAATTTGAAAAAGCGTGATTTATGAAAGAGCGCTTTATGAAAAGCACGATTTGTAAAATAGCAATTTGTAAAATTGCTATTTAAAAAGCGAGTAACGTTTCACAAAATAGTTGACCCCTATATATTGATATAAATAAAGATAAGAGATAGTTTCTAAAACTATCTCTTATCTTTTATTTATAAGTTCTTTTATTTTATAATTTTATTTAACTGCTTCTCCCTTTTTTAGTTTTAAATCTACTGAGTAAGCTACCTTATCTGATTTTAGAAGTTTAACTACCACTTTATCATTTTCTTTTCTAATTGGAAAAGCTGTAGTAGCTTTACCTATTACTGCTATTGGATTTATAACTTTTCCATTATAATAGATCTGGTATTTTGTAACATCCTTGTATTGTTTCTTTCCTGCATCTGATAGAGTTACATTTACTACACATCCAAAAGAAGCTTTTCTTACAGTTGCCGTAATTGGTGCTGATGGATCTACTTCACTCGACTTACTTTTCGCATAAAATATACCTGAAATAGCTAGTATAATTACTATAACCGCAACTATACCTATTGTCTTTTTATTAATTTTATTTTCCATTATTATCATTCACTCCTATTATTATATTAATTTTTTATCTGACACTTAATTTTATATTTAATTCCTTAATAACCTTCTTATTTTGGTCTAAAAACTTTACTACCACCTCGGTTCCAGCATTTTGAACTGGGAACAGGGTAGTTTTACTTTTTGAAATACTCTCTAATGCTGATATATTCTTATTTCCAATAGAGAATTGATAATATTTATAACTACTAAATTTTTTATTATCCATAATTGTTTCTGCCGTAGATCCAAAATTTGCAGCTTTAATAAATACTACAAGTCCATCTTTACTACTTTTTACTTTTGCACTTTCATCTTTCACTTGTGCTGCTGTTAGAGATTTTTCTTGTGCTGCTATTTTAGCGTTTTGTTGTATTAATAATATGGTTTGTTTTTGCTGAGCTGTTTGAACCTTACCTTTATTTGTAATATCTTTCTTAGCTACACTTGCTTCATTTCCCCCTGATTTTACCACACCTGTTTTAGAATTATCTATTGTGGAATTAGCATTTGATTTTTTTACAGCATCCTTATTTAGTTTCTCTGTATCCGCAGAACTTTTATTTTTAATACTAGCAGCATCTTTATCAACTTTTGATTTATGAAGTAATAAAACTAAAGATAATACTATTACTATAATTACAAGCAATGAAATTATTATGTTACGTTTTTTTCTATCAATTTTCATCTCTTATCCTCCTATACTACATTCTGAAATATACTTTACAGTTGTTTATATCAGCATCCTTATTAACTATATAATCTTCTGTTATAGTAAAGTCATAAATTTTTGCCTTATGAGGATTTACATTTACATTTTCAATATCAAATATACCACTAGCCACTATTCCTCCGTCCTCATCCTTAATTACTATTGGTAATGTTTCTAATTTCACAATTGTATCGCACCCATTACGAATCATGAAAACTATAGAAATAGAATCATCCAAACACCTTAAAGTTTTAAACACTTCGATATTAACATCCCCAGCCTTTATTAAAGGTAACTTATTTAAGAATTTTGTAAAAGTACCTTCTAACTCGTGGTGATCATCACCTGGAAATCCTTCAAATTCAGCCTTTACCGTATTTACTATGCTAACCGCTTTTCCAAACTGTATTTTCCAATCATCATTTGGAATAAGATCAACAAGTAGGTTTGTCTTATCAAAATAAACTTTATATGGCCTTGCGCAGAATGGTGGTAATATCCCAAAATCTTTCATATCCATGGTCTGGCTTGCAAGTATATCACCGTTTTTATTCACAATAAGTAATGGTACTTTATGAAAATTAATCTGTTTAGATGATCCATTTCTTATATAAACACTAACCTCAATTTTATCTTGCATATCAAAAGTGTATATACCATTAATACATACTTGTCCATCTTCAAGTGGTGGTAATTCATTTAACTCTTCCATTATAAGTTCTTTCTGAAAGTCTGACATAACCCCTTTGTCATATTCATTAAGATGAAGTGCTATGTTTACCGCCTCTTTTTCTAGGATATTATTGCTTGCTATTAAATTATCATTACTTATCATCCCAAATTCCTCCTAGTAGGTTCTTTTCCTACTCTTTGTAGTTTAAATCGCTCCTAATTATACCATATAATTTAAAATCATTTGATAAGTATTCTTTATACTTGTCCACTTTAACTTACGTTAAACCTTAGAAATAGTTGCACTTCATTTTTAAAATAGCATATTCAAATTGTTTTTCACACTACCTTATCATTTTAAGCATAGATTAGCAAAAAACAAAATGGCCCAAAACAGAGTTTAGTTCCATTTCGGGCCATTTACCTTTTATTATAGTGCCTCCTGATTTATAGTAACGGCCCTATCTTTTATATTTTAAATTTTTCTACACTTTCAGATAAACTTTGTGCCATACCTGCAAGAGTTTCTGCTGTTGCGGTCATCTCCTCTGAAAATGCTGTCTGCTGCTGCGTTGTAGCTGAAATTTCCTCAGCGGAGGCTGCTACTTCTTCTGAAACACTTGCTACTGATTCTACTTTTTCCACCACATAGTTTTTAGACTTAACTGAGGATTCTAATGCATGATTTACATTTTGAATTTGAGGAGTTATAAGCTTAACCTCATCCAATATATCCTTAAATGAAGCAACTGTACTCTCCACTGTAACAACCTGCTCTTCAATTTTATTAGTTACGAGGTCAGCTTTACTTGAGACTTCCTTAGTATCCTTAGTAACTGTGCTTACAAGTTCCATAATTCCATTTGATGAAGATGAAACTTGTTCTGCAAGTTTTCTTATCTCATCTGCAACTACCGCAAACCCTTTTCCTGATTCGCCAGCCCTAGCAGCTTCTATGGAAGCATTAAGTGCGAGCAGATTAGTTTGCCCTGCAACATTATTTATAACCTCTGTAATAGCAGTAATCTTTTCTACACTACCATTTAATAATATAAGTTTTTCTGTAACATATTTAAACTCTTGCCTTATACCTTCCACAGAGGTTACAAGTTCTCCTATTCTTAATGATCCAACATCCGCAGCACCTTTAATTTTAACACTTCCAACTGAAACCATTTGAGCATTTTCATTTATAGTATCAAATGTTTTTGTAAATTCTTCAAGGAGTGTAACGGATTCAATAAGATTTTGGCTTTGTTTTGTAGCACCGTCAGCAACTTCTCCTACAGCCCTTGTAATTTCCATGCTAGATGATGCAACTTCTTCACTAGAAGCCGAAAGAGTCTGAGAAACACCATTTAAATCGCTGGTGGTATTTTTTATACTGCCAATCATCTCTCTAAGTATTTCTAAAGTTTTATTCATAGCTTTAGCGAGTGTACCAACTTCATCCTTAGATTCAACTTTCAAAGTAGGAGTAAAATCACCCTCTGAAATTGTTTCAAGTGCAGAAACTACCTCTTTAATAGGTTTTGTAATTTTAGAAGAAAAAAAGTATGCGAATATTAATATTAGAATTAGACTTATAACAAATAATAATCCTATTTTCTTTATAATATTAAGAGCAATATATGATAAATCTTGAGTATTAATTGTAATTGATGAAACCCCAATAATTTTACCATCCTTTAATGCTGGAACAATCGTAGTAATTCCTTTATATTCTTTATTTATATAATCCTTAGTATTCCCATCCTTAAGTGCCTCTAATACTTTGGAATCCCCTGCTTTCCCTATTTGGCTTTTGTCGCTATTTTCCGTTATTTTCCCAGTTAAATCTATATACTGAAAATTTGTAATGCTAGGTTGTGCCTTACATATTTCCTCCATATAAGATTGAATATAAGTGCTCTCATAATTTGCTTTTAATAAACTCATATTTGCTTGTCCTATAATTATTTTACTATCTGATTTGATCTGCTCATTGAGCATGCTACCCATATTTACAGATATTAAAGCAAACATAGTTACCATACTTATAATTGCTACTGACATAAAACCTGCTGTTACCTTCTTTCTAAGGGAATTAAACACCTATACCATCTCCTTTATTATGACTCTCGATTTCATTATCTTATGCGCCGAGAAAAATGTCAATATTTTTTATTTTTTGAACTAATAAGTAATAATATGAATAAATAAGGTAGAATTGCTATTTAAAGCAATCCTACCTTATTCTATATTACACTTTTATTAATATTTAATGAATATCAACTATAGTACCATCAATACCCAAAACTAATGTTTTAAATTCATCTACTTTAACCTCAGTTAAAAAACTGTCTATACTACCATCATAATTGTTAAGTCTAGCTTTATTGAAATACTTACTAAATGTATAGTTTACGTTATCAATAGTTACTCCTGTTGGATTAAGTATATCTGGTGTAACGGCTTTAATTGTTCCAACTTTAACTTTATCATATACATAAACGAAGGTGTTTTTATTCCATATATCTGATACAAAATAAACTACATCATAAGCATTTAAATCAGTTTCTTGTATATTTGCATTTCTATAAATATAATTATACTTTATATTCTTAAACTGATTTATAAGTTTAACGTTATCAGCTTTATAGACCTGAGGTTCACCAAAATTTGCATCAACTATAACAGCATAATCATATCCTACATTATCGCTTTTCTTTGTTAAAATAATTGAAGAATAAGCTCTCACAGCTTTGGCTGCAACTTCATAATCCACAGACACTCCATGATAATAATATAAAGAAGCTTTTGGAAGTGTCATAGTTTTAGCTGTGCCAGCATCATCCGTATAAGCTATTAACGGGCTTGCTACACTAGTTACAGAATATTTTTCTGTAGAATTTTCTTTTCTATCAATTTTAGTAATCGTAGTGTCACTAACATACAATTGGTATTTAACACCAATTTCTAGAGGAGTTAGTCCATCCTTTACGGTTAAAGTCCCTTTATCAGTAATAACTTGATTATCATTTAATTTGTCCGATGTCTTAGGATTTCCAAGTATTAAATATTCTCCCATACTACCAATTTTCTGTTCTATACTTTTTATACCAACTACCTTGCCGTCATGTCCTAGCATTACAGATACCAAATCTCCTGTTTTAAAAGAAGAAAGATTACTAATATCCATATCCTTACTATAAGTGTAGCTCTTTTTATCTACTTCAATAGCATTTGTTACATCACTGCTCGTAATAAACTCCGTAATATTTCCCTCTATATAATTTGAAGTGACAAGTATATATCTATTATTACCATTTATATCAGTAACGCTGTATACTACATCCCTATCCCCAATTTCTTCTTTTGTTATAACCTTGCCATTCTTCATTATCTTAGTATCAGGATCGAAAGTTATATCTCCTAGCGTATCTGACTTTGTATTAAAATCTCGACCAAGCTCCGGTTTGCTGTATATAGGGTCCGTTATAACAGCATAGCCATTTAAAACCTTATCACTATTGTCAATTATTATAGACATATCAGGTACTAATATACTATTAAGTTTTGCATAATCTTGCTTTACACCATGATAATAATAACTAATACCAGATGGTAGCGTCATACTCGTCTGGGTGCCATTTTTATCGTAATAAACAACATTACCGAGTACTGTATTTATAGTAACGCTTACCGTTGCTCTAAGCTCACCATAGACCTTTATAATTTGTCCGTCCTCTATTCTGACCCTAAATGTTGGTCCAACCTGGAGTTTTTCCTTATTAGCAGATGAAATAGTCATAACACCTTTATCTGTTAGTATTTCATTATCTGCTAGATTATCATAAGAATCCGAATCATCTTGTATAATACAATCTGTATATAAATTACTCGCCTGAGAAAAATTCTCTTTAGTAGTACTACCCTTTACCTGCGTACTAAGTAGTCTATCAAACATTACAGCTGCAGCATTAATAGAAATCGTATCAGTAGTTCTTAAATTAAGTTTATCTGTCAGCTCTAAATCAGATGCTTTTTTTATATAATTAATAGGGAAACTTCCTGTTAAATCCGATTTTGAATACCCTAAAAGGCGTACCATATTAACACAAATATCTTGATAAGTAGCACTACTTGATGGATGGAAATAACCATCATTTGTGCCATATAAAAGTCCCTCTCCAACAACAGCATTAACGTACCCACTAAGGACACTACCACTAGCTACATCTGGAAATATTGTTTTACCGCGAAGACTCGCTGCGCTATCCCCTAACCCATCAGCTACAGCCATCGCCTTTATTAATTCACCATTCGTCATCTTCTTATTAACATTCGTAACTGTACTATCTATAATTCCAAGCTGCTTCATCTTCGCAACAGAAGTATTGTAATCTAAAGTAGTTGCAAAAGCAAAATTAGGAACTATAACATTTATTAACATCGAAAACATCAATACAATACCTAATAACGATTTTTTTATTTTCATTTTTCTACCATCCTTTTTATTTATTATTTTTTAGCGCCTTTAAGTAAAATTAGTTTAGAATTTCTCAGCGCAGTGAATTGCAGTTGTAGTAAAATTCATCTATTTTACAATTTTTACTTTCTGGCCTTCATTTAAGAAACTCTGCCCTTCAGTTACCACTTGATCACCAAGTTTTATACCACTGACAATCTCAGTTTGCGTAGTATTTGCTATTCCCACAACTACTTGTTTCTTTTTTAATCTAGTAGCATCCACTATATATACGTATTGCACACTATTTTCTGTAAATATTGCTCCATTTGGTACAACTGGTATATCTGTTTTTACTACATCTGGAAACTCAACTCTTACTATCATCCCTGGTTTTAATAAATTAGAAGCATTCTCTATCTTAACCTTTACTGTATACAGTTGTGTTTTAGCATCTGCAGAAGGACTTATGGTGTCCACTATACCTTGTACAATTTTATTATTCATAGATGATATTTGTACAGGTATTTTCTGATTTACTTTTACCTTTATAACATCTTTATCTGTCATAGATACTTCAGAGCGAAGGCTACTTGCATCAATTATAGTAAATGCACTAACTGCACTTGAGACTACTTCGCCGACTTCAACATTTCGCTCAGATATAACTCCATTTATAGGGGATATAATAGAAGCATTATCGATTTGTATTTGTGCTAAATCAAGTGATGCCTTAGCTTGCTGAACTTGACCTGCAGCTGCCGCATCCGTTTGTGGTCCTGTTTTTGATTTTAATAGTGCTAAAGAGTCACTCGCGGCGCTAACTTGAAGCGATGCACTATCCATCTTTGATTTTGCAGCGTCAAGTTCGCTTTTCGCAGAGTCTCCTATATTATATTGCTGATGAATTGTATTGTAATTATTTTTCGCATCATTATATGTTGTTTTCGCAATATCTAATGTTGAATTTGCAGATATTAATTGCTGCTCGTAACCTGAACCACTGGTTTTATCAAGATTTGCATTAGCAGTATCCAGGGCCGCTTTTGCTACATTATATTGCGCCGTAAGTTCCAGTTTATCAAGAGTAAATAAAACATCACCTTTTTTTACGCTCTGACCAACATCCATATTTACAGCATCAACTTTGCCAGCTATTTTAGATGTAACAACAGTTTGACTAGAAGTTGCTAACTTGCTTCCATATTTTGTAGTTGTTGTTATTGAAGATATACTAACTGGAGTCGCTTTAACATTTTTTGAAATGTCATTTGAAGTAACACTTACCTCTTTATTTCCACAACCCACTCCTATTAAAGTTATACTCAATGTTAAACTTATTAATAAAAATCTTTTAATCCCTTTAAGCTTCATCATAATGTAACTCCTTTATCTATTTTATCAGATTTTCTTTTCTTTTTATCAAAGAACCCTTTCATATCATCAATCAACGTGTATACCACTGGAATTATTATTGGTGACAAAATCGTGGATGTAATCATTCCTCCTATTATTGCAACTGACATTCCTACTCTATATTCACTACCTTCAGCAGTAGCAAGTGCTGATGGTAACATCCCAACTACCATAGTTATGGTAGTCATGAGTATTGGTCTTAGTCTTGTAAGTCCAGCCTCTACTAATGCCTCGCGAAGAGGCAAACCTGTCTTCATAAGAGTAAGCGTATAATCTATTAATAGCGTTCCATTTTTGGCGGCCAGACCATCAAGCATTATTAATCCAATCATTGACATAATATTTAAACTATTTCCTGTAATGGCGAGTGCTATAAGTGCCCCAATTAATCCACAAGGTAGTGATAACATTCTTAAAGCTGGAGTTAAGAATGATTCATATAAAACAACTAAGATCATATATACGAGTATAATTGATGCAACAATTGCTTCAATAAGTGAAGTAAAGGAATCTGCCATACTCTTTTGATCCCCACCATAAGATAGCTCGTATCCATCTGGGATTGTAATTTTATTTATTTTTTCTTTGATATCCGTAGTAACACTACCAAGAGGTCTTCCCTGATTATTAGCATAAATGGTAACCATTTCGTCACGGTTCTTTCTTAATATCTGTTGTGGACTGTCTGACATATAAACCTTTGCTAGCAAATCAATTGGAACTTGCTGTCCACTTGAATTAGCTACTTTTATTGTGGATATATCTGATTTTGTAACAATTTGACCCTTATCAAGTTTTACAATAACATCATACTCGTCATTATTTTCCCTAAATACTCCACCAGACACTCCTTGCTCCGTAGTGGCTTTAAGAGCACTTGATATGTCACTTGGCTTTATTCCATATTGCGCTGCAGCAATTTTGTCGATTTTAACAGCGATTTGGCTCTCATTTGCTTGATTACTGTTGCTTACATCTGTAGTTCCAGAGACTGCTTGTACTGAGCTCTGAACCTCACTGCCTAATTGTTTTAATACATCTAAATTAGGTCCAGTTATACTTATTGCGATAGGCTTGCTACTACCAGAAGAACTTGCTTCACCTATAGATATATCAACTCCAGTAAGTGTTTTACTCCATGCGCGCATCTCAGACGAAATCTGGTCTTGACTTTTTTCTCTTTGTTTTTTAGGATATAAATTAACATTAATTTGCGCAGAAGACTCTTTATTATTAATGCCAACAATAGTAAAGTAATTGTCAACTTCTTTTAGGCTCTTTAAATGAGCTTCTACTTCTTTAACTTTTACATCTGTAAGTTTAACGTCACTACTTGGTGATAATGACATATTAATTGTAAATTGACTCTGATCTGTTTTAGGTGTAAGTTCAGTATTAATTAGTTTAAGTGGAATTAATGCCACGCTAATTATCAATAATGAGCTTACTAAGGCTACCATCTTCCATCTATGATCCAGCGAAAACAAAAGAAATTTTTTATAAAAAATAATAAATTTATCAAAAAATCCTTTTTTCTTGAGCTTCATATTCTTATTATCGTCATCATTCTTCTTTTCCTTTAATAATTTTGAAGCAAGCATTGGGGTAACTGTAAATGAAACAATTAAGGAAAATAAAGCAGCAAAAACTACTGTAAGTCCAAACTGTTTAAAAAACTGCCCGATCATACCTGACATAAACGCTATTGGTCCAAATACAACTATGTCGCATAAGGTTATAGAAATAGCCGCCATTGCTATCTCTTCTCGTCCATCTACAACTGATCTAAAAACTGTTTTTCCCATGGCCAAGTGCCTTTGAATATTTTCAAGCACTACTATGGAGTCATCTACAAGAATACCAATGGATAAGGATAACGCAAGTAGTGATAACATATTAAGTGTAAAGTGGAAAACATACATCATGAAAAATGTTGCAATAAGAGATGTTGGTATAGCAACAAGTATTATTGACGAAGCTTTTATGCTTCTAAGGAAAAGAAACATTACTAAAATTGTTGAAATTATACCCTCAATAAGACCGTATTTAACCTCTTTAAGTGAGGAATTTATAAAGGTTGATGAATCGGATGTTATCGCTACTTTTATTCCAGCTGGAAGAGTTTTTTTCAAAACATCTAGCTGTTTTTGTACAGCTTTAGCAGTTATAACTATATTAGAGTCACTTTGTTTTTGAACAAATATGCCTATAGAATTTTTTCCATTTAACCTTACGAGTTCAGTTGCATCTGGATAATCTAGTTTTACATCTGCAATTTCGCTAAGTTTTATAGATCCACCGTTTGTCATCGGAATTTGAAGGTTTTGTACATCTTTTATGTTTTCAAATTGACCAAGTACTTTTATTGTTTGATTAGAATCTTCTTGCTTAAATTGACCTGCTGGTATATTTAGGTTATCGCTTTGAAGTTTAGAAGTTATGGTATTAACAGCTATACCATACTGTTCTAAAAGCGTTTTATTTACTTTAATAATTAATTGTTTTTTAACAGCACCCTCGAGAGATACATTACCAACACCATCAGTTTTCTCGAGTGACTTTTGTATTTTATCTGCACTGTCATACAATTTACTGTATGGTAGTGAACTTGAAACAGAAAGCATCATTATAGGTGTTGCATTAATATCTAGCTTTTTTATTACAGGTTTTGTTGCATCTGTAGGAAGTTTGTTTGATATATCGCCCAATGCCTGTTGAACATCTAAAAATGCGGTATTCATATCATTTCCCATTTTGAACATAATGGTAGTATAACCATATCCTTCAGAAGATCCTGAACTTATAGTATCAATACCACTTATACCTGAAACTGCATCCTCTACTGGTTTAACTACATCAGTTTCTATTTCCGCTGTACCAGCACCTGGGTATGTAGTTGTTATTGTTATTACAGGAACATCAACTGCCGGCATTAAATCTGCACCGAGACTTGAATATCCCATTACTCCTAGTCCTACCGTGAGCAATACTACCATAAGAACGGCAAGAGGCTTTTTAACACAAAGTTCTGTAATTTTCATTCTTGAATCCTCCTTAAATCTTATAAATAAAATACCTAAATACCATTATTCTTCCAAAATTGTTTAATACTAATAGTATTTTAATATATTATCGTAAATAATTATAGTTACTTAAGTAATGTATCCATTGATATATTGACAATGATATAATATAAATAGACATTTTATATAAATAAACGTTTAATATAAAGCGAGGTTATCAAAATGAATGTGTTTAAAAAGTACCTACTAATCTCAAAATATGTTTTATCATTGTCGATATTTATTGCTATATATCGTTTTCATAATAATAACACCTCTTCTATGTTAGCCTTATTCATTCTTATGTTTATACTACTTGTAAATGATTATATAAGAAGTACCAAGTTAGCTATAAATTCCAGGCACATGTGTTTTTCATTACTTTTCACTATTTGCGGCGCAACTGTAATAAAATTTTTTATAAGTGGCTCTGACTCTGGAATTATTGTTTATATATTATTGCCTTTAATAGAGATCTACGAGTTAAAAGGAATGAAGAAAAGGTTTCTATTTATAGTACATTCATTTTCACTTTATATAGTGTCATTTTCTGAAATAGGCCTCCCTGCCAATTGGGACAAACTTACCATATTATGTCGTACCATATTATTTTATGTTGCTGTAATTAGCATAGCTCATTTTGTAAAAAAACTTCAAATAGAGAAACATGAAGTAGATAAGCTAAATAAAAAACTACAACTTGCAAATATAAAACTTAAACAATATAACTTGGAAGTGGAAGAGTTAACAACTGCTAAAGAGAGAGCACGGGTATCCCAAGAACTTCATGATTCATTAGGCCATTATCTAATGGCTCTAGCTATGCATCTGGAATTTGCAAAAAAGATATGTGAAACAAAACCTGAAAAAGTAAAAGAGATAATAGTTAAGTGTGAAGACATTGCAAAATCTAGTATTAGTAGCCTTAGAGAAATTGTTGATTTGCTGAAAGAAGAACGTGAAATAGTGGATTTCTATGGTTCCATTAGGAAACTCATTAATAATTTTCATCTAATTACTGATATAAATATTAATTTTAATGCAGATAAAAACCTAGATAACTTAAGTCCTATTATAAAAAGTTCCATTTATAAAACTATTCAGGAGGCTATAACTAATAGCATAAAACATGGAAAATCATCAGAAATTAATATAAAAATCTTTAATAAAAATGAAAATATAAATCTTATTATAAAAAATAATGGAATTAGATGTGATAAAATTATAAAATCAAATGGATTAAATGGGATTGATGATAGAGTAAGGTTACTTAATGGATTTGTGAATTACTCTAGTAGTAATAACCTAGGCTTTAGCATAGATATATGTATTCCAATACCAATGGAGGAAATATAAAAGAGAATGTATATTACTTTAGTGTGTTAAAGGAAAGGAATTATATAAAACATTATAATTTCTAAATTAAAATGGGGGAACTGTAAAATATGATAAATGTTATATTAGCTGATGATCAGAAAATAGTAAGAGAAGGAATAAAGATGATATTAAGCTTGGACGAGGGCATTAACATACTTGGAGAGGCTGAAAATGGTAGACAGTTGCTTATTCTTTTAAATAAGGTGCTTCCAGATGTAATTCTTATGGATGTTAGAATGCCAATAATGGACGGTGTTGAAGCTACTAAAATCATTAAAGAAAAATATGCAGATGTAAAGGTAATAATCCTTACAACCTTTAGTGAAGATGAGTATATATTTAAAGCAATAAAAAATGGGGCGGATGGTTACATATTAAAGGATGCCGGTTCAGACTATATAATAAAAGCAATAAAAACAGCTTATGACGGTACTATGTTCCTTGATCCAGGGGTAGCCCTAAAAATAGTTACAGCTTTTAATTCATTAACTAGTGAAAATCACTCTTCTCGTAAAGTTTATAATCAAAAATATAAATTAGATATACTTACGCCAAGAGAGATAGATGTTGCAAAGCTGATTGCCCAAGGTAAAAATAACAAATATATTTGTGAGATTCTCTTTTTAAGACTGGGTACCGTAAAAAATTATGTCACAAAAATACTTGAGAAACTTGAACTTAACAGTAGAACTGAACTTGCAGTATTTATTAGCAAGTGTCAAATTTAATATATAAACAAAGAAGGAAACCCTTCTTTAAAAGGTTTCCTTCTTAAGATTTTAATGAATATCAACTATAGTACCATCAATACCCAAAACTAATGTTTTAAATTCATCTACTTTAACCTCGGTTAAAAAACTGTCTATACTACCATCATAATTGTTAAGTCTCGCTTTATTGAAATGCTTACTAAATGTATAGTTTACACTATCAATAGTTACTCCTGTCGGATTAAGTATATCTGGTGTAACTGCTTTAATTGTTCCGATTTTAACTTTATCATATACATAAACGAAGGTGTTTTTATTCCATATATCTGATACAAAATAAACTACGTCATAAGCATTTAAATCAGTTTCTTGTATATTTGCATTTCTATAAATATAATTATACTTTGTATTCTTAAACTGATTTATAAGTTTAACGTTATCAGCTTTATAGACCTGTGGTTCACCAAAATTCGCATCAACTATAACAGCATAATCATATCCTACATTATCGCTTTTCTTTGTTAAAATAATTGAAGAATAAGCTCTCACAGCTTTGGCTGCAACTTCATAATCCACAGACACTCCATGATAATAATATAAAGACGCTTTTGGAAGTGTCATAGTTTTAGCTGTGCCTGAATCATCCGTGTAAGCTATTAACGGGCTTGCTACACTAGTTACAGAATATTTTTCTGTGGAATTTTCTTTTCTATCAATTTTAGTAATCATAGTATCACTAACATATAATTGGTATTTAACACCAATTTCTAGAGGAGTTAGTCCATCCTTTACGGTTAAAGTCCCTTTATCCGTAATAACTTGATTATCAGCTAACTTGTCTGAAGTCTTAAGATTTCCAAGTATTAAATATTCCCCCATACTACCAATTTTCTGTTCTATGCTTTTTATACCAACTACCTTGCCATCATGCCCTAGCATTACAGATACCAAATCTCCTGTTTTAAAAGAAGAAAGATTACTAATATCCATATCCTTACTATAAGTGTAGCTCTTTTTATCTACTTCAATAGCATTTGTTGCATCACCACTCGTAATAAACTCTGTAATATTTCCCTCTATATAATTTGAAGTGACAAGTATATATCTATTATTACCATTTATATCAGTGACGCTATATACTACATCCCTATCCCCAATTTCTTCTTTTGTTATAACCTTGCCATTCTTCATTATCTTAGTATCAAGATCGAAATTTATACCTCCTAGTGTATCTGACTTTGTATTAAAATCTCGACCAAGCTCTGGTTTACTGTATATAGGGTCCGTTATAACAGCGTAGCCATTTAAAACCTTATCACTATTATCAATTATTATAGACATATCAGGTACTAATATACTATTAAGATTAGCATAATCTTGTTTTTGACCATGATAATAATAACTAATACCAGATGGCAGAGTCATGCTCGTCTGGGCGCCATTTTTATCATAATAAACAACATTACCGAGTATTGTGTTTACAGTAACGCTTACAGTTGCTCTAAGCTCACCATAAACCTTTGTAATTTGTCCGTCCTCTATTCTGACCCTAAATGTTGGTCCGACCTGAATCTTCTTTTTATTAATGGCCGAAATTGTCATAATACCTTTATCTGTTAATATTTCATTATCTGCTAGATTATCATAAGAATCCGAATCATCTTGTATAATACAATCTGTATATAAATTACTCGCCTGAGAAAAATTCTCTTTAGTAGTACTACCCTTTACCTGCGTACTAAGTAGTCTATCAAACATTACAGCTGCAGCATTAATAGAAATCGTATCAGTAGTTCTTAAATTAAGTTTATCTGTCAGCTCTAAATCAGATGCTTTTTTTATATAATTAATAGGGAAACTTCCTGTTAAATCCGATTTTGAATACCCTAAAAGGCGTACCATATTAACACAAATATCTTGATAAGTAGCACTACTTGATGGATGGAAATAACCATCATTTGTGCCATATAAAAGTCCCTCTCCAACAACAGCATTAACGTACCCACTAAGGACACTACCACTAGCTACATCTGGAAATATTGTTTTACCACGAAGACTCGATGCGCTATCCCCTAACCCATCAGCTATAGCCATCGCCTTTATTAATTCCCCATTAGTCATTTTTTTGTTAACATTCGTAACTGTACTATCTATTATTCCAAGCTGCTTCATCTTTGCAACAGATGTTTTGTAATCTAACGTAGTTGCAAAAGCAAGATTAGGAACTATAACATTTATTAACATCGAACACATTAATACAATACCCAAAAACAATTTTTTTATTTTCATTTTTACACCATCCTTTTTTATTTACTAAGAATCTTCACCTTCTGGCCATCATTTAAAAAGCTTTGACCCTCAGTTATTACTTGATCACCAAGTTTTATACCACTGACAATCTCAGTTTGTTCCGTATTTGATATCCCCACGACTACTTGTTTCTTTTTTAGTTTATTAGCCTCAACTATATATACATATTGCACACTATTTTCTGTAAATATTGCTCCGTTTGGCACTACAGGTATATCTGCTTTTGCAACACTTGGAAACTCAACTCTTAATATCATTCCTGGTTTTAATAAATTAGAAGTATTCTCTATTTTAAGCTTTACTGTATATAATTGTGTTTTAGCATCTGCAGAAGGACTTATTGTGTCTACTATGCCTTCTACAATTTTATTATTCATAGATGATATTTGTACAGGTATTTTCTGATTTACTTTTACCTTTATAACATCTTTGTCTGTCATATTTACCTCAGCTCTTAGGCTACTTGTATCAATTATTGTAAAAACACTAACTGAACTTGCTACCACTTCGCCAACTTCAACATTTCTCTCAGATATAACTCCATTTATAGGTGATGTAATAGTAGCATTATTAATTTGTATTTGTGCTAGATCAAGTGACGCCTTAGCTTGCTGAACCTGACCTGCAGCCGCAGCATCAGTTTGTGGTCCTGTTTTTGATTTTAATAGTGATAAAGAGTCACTCGCGGTGCTAACCTGAAGCGATGCACTATCCATCTTTGATTTTGCGGAATCAAGTTCGCTTTTCGCAGAGTCTCCTATATTATATTGCTGATGAATTGTATTATAATTATTTTTCGCATCATTATATGCGGATCGTGCAATATCAGCTGCTGAATTTGCCGATATCAATTGCTGTGCGTATCCTGAATCACTGCTTTTAACAAGAGTTGCATTAGCAGTGTCAAGGGCTGCTTTCGCTCCATTATATTGCGCTGTAAGCTCCAATTTATCTAAGGTGAATAAAATATCTCCTTTTTTTACGCTCTGGCCAACATTTGCATTTACACCATCAACTCTCCCAGCTATTTTAGAGGTAACCACCGTTTCACTTGAAGCTGTTAATTCGCTTCCATATTTTGTAGTTGTTGTTATTGAAGATATGCTAACGGGAGTCGCCTTAACACTCTTTGAATTATCACTCGTAGTTACACTTTTACTTGCACACCCCACTCCTATTAAAGTTATACTCAAGGTAATACTTATTAATAAAAATCCTTTAATCCCTTTAAGCTTCATCATAATGTAACCCCTTCATCTTTTTTATTAGATCTTTTTTTCTTTTTGGAAAAGAACTTTTCATTAAGATCATCCATTAATGTATATACTACGGGAATAATTACTGGTGAAATAAGTGTAGATGTAATCATTCCTCCTATAAGTGCAACAGCCATACCTACCCTAAATTCGCTACCTTCAGCAGTAGCGAGTGCTGAGGGTAACATTCCAACTATCATAGTTGCAGTAGTCATGAGTATTGGCCTTAATCTTGTAACTCCAGATTCTAATAGTGCTTCTCTTAAAGGCATGCCTGTTTTCATAAGAGTCATTGTGTAATCTATTAATAATGTTCCACTTTTAGCTGATAGACCATCAAGCATTATTAATCCAATAATTGAAACAATATTTAAAGCATTTCCTGTAATAGCTAGCCCTATTAATGCCCCAATTAATCCACAAGGTAATGAAAGCATCCTTAGTAAAGGCGTTAAAAAAGATTCATATAAAACAACTAATATCATATATACAAGCATAACGGATAGAGCCATAGCTAGTATTAACGAAACAAAGGAATCGCTCATCTGCTTTTGATCACCGCCATAATCTAGTTCATAATTGTTTGGCATCGTAATCTCGCTTACTTTCTTCTCAACCTCTGGTGTAATACTACCAAGAGGTCTTCCTTGAATATTAGCTGAAATGGTGCCCATTTCCTTACGGTTTAATCTTAATGTTTGTTGTGGACTATCTGACATATAGATCTTTGCTAGTTGATCAAGAGAAAATTGTAAGCCAGCTGAATTGGCCACTTTTATTGTGGATAAATCCGCCATTGTGACTATTTGATCCTTAGCAAGCTTTACAACCACATCATATTCATCACCATTTTCCCTAAATACACCACCATCTACTCCTTTCACCGTCGTAGCACTAAGAGCTTTTGCTATCTCAGAAGGTGCAATTCCATATTTTGCGGTGGCAATCCGATCAATTTCAACAGCGATTTGATTCTGATTCGCTTGAATATTGTTACTTACATCTATTATTCCTGGGACTTCCTGTATTGCATTCTGTACTTTAATGCTTAATTGCTTTAAGACTTCCTTATCAGCACCCGTTATATTTATTGCAATAGGCTTACCTGGAGAACCCATTGCACTAGTTTCATCTACAGATATATCTATTCCTGTAAGCCTTTTACTCCATTCACGTGTCTCTGAAGCAATCTGGGCTTGACCTTTTTTCCTTGACCCTTTTCCCACTAGATTAACATTAATTTGTGCAGAAGCTTCATTATTTCCATTACCAACAACAGTAAAGTAATTATTAACTTCTTTTATTGTCTTTAAATGCTGTTCAATCTCTTTAACTTTATCATTAGTAAGTTTAACATCACTGTCTGCTCTAAGTTTTATATTAATTTTAAAGGCACTTTGATCCGTTGCAGTTGCAAATTCAGTTTTAATAAATTTAAGAGGAATTAATGCAATACTACACACCAATAGCAATAACACAACACTTACTACCTGCCATCTGTGATTTAGAGCAAATATAAGATATTTCTTATAAAAGGAATAGAATTTATCAGTTATATTATCAACTATTCCTTTTATCTTATAAACTATTCCTTCTTTGTTGATTTTTTTATCCCTAAGCTCAACTTCTGAATTGTTTTCTTTTTCCTTTAATAATTTTGAAGCAAGCATAGGTGTAAGGGTAAAAGAAACAAGTAGGGAAATCAAAGCAGCAAAAACTACTGTAAGTCCAAACTGTTTAAAAAGTTGACCCATCATCCCTGACATAAAAGATATTGGGCCAAATACAACTACATCGCATAAGGTTATGGATATAGCCGCCATACTTATTTCATTTCGCCCATCTAAAACTGCTTGCCTAAGAGGTGTCCCTAAATTTATGTGTCTTTGAATATTTTCAAGTACCACTACAGAGTCATCTACAAGAATACCTATGCAGAGGGATAAAGCTAGTAGTGACAACATATTAAGTGTAAAACCAAAAAGAGACATCATTAATATGGTTCCAATAAGAGATGTTGGTATTGCAATAAATATTATCAAAGAAGACTTTGTGCTTCTAAGGAAAAGGAACATAACTAAAATTGTTGTAATAATACCCTCAACAAGACCAGATTTAACCTCCTTAAGTGAGGAATTTATAAAACTTGATGAATCCGTTGTTATCTCTAATGTTGTTTGCTTTGGAAGACTCTCTTTTAAGACCTCTAACTGTTTTTTTACAGCATTAGCAGTTTTAACTATATTTGCGTCACTTTGTTTTTGAACAAATATACCTATAGAACCCTTTCCATTTAATCTTACGAGTTCCGTTTTATCTGGATAATCTAGCTTTACATCTGCAATTTCACCAAGTCTTATGGTTCCACCATTTGCCATTGGAATTTGGATATTTTGTGCATCTTTTATATCTTTAAATTGAGCAAGTACTCTTATACTTTGATTAGAATCTCCTTGCTTAAATAAACCTGCTGGTATATTTGAGTTTTCACTTTTAAGTTTAGAAGTTATGGTATTAATTGCTATTCCATACTTATCTAAAAGTACTTTGTCCACATTAACAATTAATTCTTTATTATAAGCACCCTCTAATGTTACAGTACCAACACCCTCAACTTTCTCTAATGATTTTTTTATTACATCTGCACTGTCATATAATTTACTATAAGGAAGCGTGCTTGAGACAGAAAACATCATAATAGGAGCAGCATTTCCATCTAACTTACTTATTACTGGTTTTTGAGCATCTGTAGGGAGTACTACTTTTCCTAAAGCTTGTTGAACATCCAAAAATGCAGTGTTCATATCAACTCCCATTTTAAACGTAATTGTGGTAGAACCGTATCCTTCTGAAGATCCTGAATTCAGTTTATCAATACCACTTATACCTGAAACTGCATCCTCTACCGGTTTAACTATATCATTTTCTATTTCTTCTGTACCAGCACCACCGTATACAGTTGATATGGTTATTACAGGCGTATTCATTGAAGGAAGTAAATCTGCGCCAAGTTTTAAATATGCAGACACTCCGAGTACCACTATTAACAAAACCACCATAATAACAGCAATTGGCTTTTTCACGCAAAACTCTGTAATTTTCATTCTTGAATCCCCCTCTAACTAATAATTAAAAAATTATGACTACATTATCTACTAAAATTTATAATACTTACGTTATATATACATATATGTTCAATGTTATAATATAAACAGATTTCTGCTATATTTTACACATATTTAATCACTTTATATACAGATTAAAGTCACAACTCTGTTACAAAGTTGTAACATTAGACAAAACATTAAAAGTAAACCTAACAAATTAATAAATTTTCAAAAATAGCATTATATAGCATTGAACAAAAGGAAAGGTTATAATGTAATTAATAAAACCGTAGGCTAACCTTACGGTCTTAATTAAAAATTAGAGGTATATTGCTATGAATAAAATACTTGTTATAGAAGATGATACAAAATTAAGCAGTTTTATAAAGGAATTTATCGAAAAATATGCGTATAATGTAGTTTTAATAAATGACTTTAACAATATAGAAACTGAATTTTCTGAAACTAAACCCGATTTGATATTACTTGATATAAATCTTCCTTATTCAGATGGATTTCAGCTTTGCAGGGCTTTTAGGAGAGAATCTGATGTACCAATAATATTCATATCAGCCCGTAGTAGTGAATTTGAGCAAATCAGAGGGCTAGAAATGGGTGCAGATGACTACATCGTGAAGCCCTTCAGTTTTGAACTTTTATTAGCTAAGATTCAGGCATCATTTAGAAGGGTCCGTGGTGAGTACAACAGCTCTAATGGATTGCTATTAAACAAAAAAAACTTTGATATAAGTGTTAATAATAATATATTAGAATTATCAAAAAAAGAATTTCAGTTATTAAATAAACTTATAGAAAATGAGAATGTTATAGTCACTAGAGAGGAACTACTAGAGGAATTATGGGATGAAACATTTTTTGTAGATGATCACACCTTAACCGTAAATGTGACCAGACTAAGAAATAAATTAGCTATGCTCGGGCTTGGGGATGTCATTAAAACTAAAAGAGGGTTAGGATATATCTATCAAAGCAAGGTGCTTATATTATGATTAAAAAAATATTTATTAATTTTATAAAAGATAATTTAGGATACATTTTTTCCTTTTATTTGAGTATAATCATACTAATTATTTATTATAAAATAACGGTACATATATCAGAAATATTCTATCCACTGCTAATAGTCTCCACAATATTTACTATCCATATGGTTATAGAGTGGCTTAAATATTACAATTTCAATATAAATGTTCAAGACTCGGAAAACTTAGAAATGAATAAGATCTTCCAGATAACAAATCAGCAAAAATATTTTTATGACATATTAAAAAACACTCAAAAAAAATATCAAATGAAACTATCTAAAACCAATTCAGAAGAAATCGCCTTTAGATATTTTTTCTCCCAATGGGTACATAACATGAAGACTCCGGTTTCTATAATAAGCTTAGCATTACAAAAATTTGAAAGTGAGCATCTAGATACACACGATATGCCATTAGCCATCTTTGCTATGGAGATAAAAGAAGAAAATGATAAACTTCATAATGGACTTGAACAACTTTTAAACATATTAAGAATGAATGAGTTTGTACGTGACTATGAGCCAGAAGCAGTAGATCTCGTAGATTCCCTAAAGGAGCTTATCAATTTTAAAAAGAGCTTATTTATATATAATAAAGTATTTCCTCAAATTGAGCATAAAGAGGATAACATTAAAGTTTTAACTGATAAAAAATGGAATAAATTTATGCTAGAACAAATAATAAATAATGCAGTGAAATACTCTGCAATAAAAGGCGAAAATAAGAATATAAAATTTATAATAGAAAAAATGGATAAATGCGTAAATCTTAAAATAGTAGATGAAGGTGTAGGAATTCCTAAAAGTGATATTAATAGAGTTTTCGAACCATTTTTCACAGGTGAAAATGGAAGAAAATATAGGGATGCTTCGGGTATAGGTCTCTACATAAGTTCACTTCTTGCAAAAAATTTAAAGCATAAAATTCAAATACAATCAGAAAAAAATCTTGGAACCACAGTTACAATAACATATTTAATTGATTATTAAAGAGGTGATTAAATGGAAATCTTAAAGGGGATTAATATAGTTAAAACCTATAGTAGCGAATTTGACGATAACTCACATAATGTACTTAATGGACTAGATATAGAAATACATGAAGGTGAATTTGCTGCGATAATGGGCTCCTCTGGCAGCGGAAAAACAACTTTATTAAATATATTTAGCGGCATAGATAAACCTACCACCGGGGAAGTTGAGATAATGGGAGTTAATGTAACAAATTTAAATGATAATAAAAGAGCTATTTTCAGAAGAGAAAAATTAGGAATGATATTTCAAGACTTTAATCTTTTAGAAGATCTTACCTTGAAAGAGAATGCAGTACTTCCTCTTTTAATGCAAGGAAAAAAACAAATAAGTATTGATAAAGAGGTGGATGATCTTTTTAAACTTATGAATATATATGATATTAAAGATAAATATCCTAGAAATGTTTCACAGGGTCAAAAGCAGAGAGCTGCTTCATGCCGAGCCTTAGCTACCAATCCAAGAATAATATTTGCGGACGAGCCAACTGGAAATCTGGACTCAAAAGCAGCAAAAAAATTCATGAATTATATGAAACTTATAAATAGTGAAAGAAAAGTTACGCTTTTGCTTGCCACTCACGATTCGCTTACAGCAAGTTATTGTTCAAGAGTAATTTTTATAAAAGATGGGAATATTTTTGCAGATATCTATAAAAAGGAGGAGGATAAGCGATTTAATAACAAAATATTAGATTGTCTTGTTATTATGGGTGGCGATGACTAATGAATTATTTTATCATGGCTAACAACTCCTTAAAAAGAAATATACGAAAACAGATACCTTTTTTAATTACTTGCATAATCTCTGGTACGCTAATATTTTTATATACAACCTTAATTTATAATAATGGAGCTGTATTAATTTCAAGACCACGTGTATTGAATAGTATTATATTTACGGCCTCCCTGGGTAATATTATAATGTTATTAAGCTTTTTTACTATCTACTCATATACTTCTTATATAAAAGTAAGAAGAACAGAGTTCAAAATAATGTTACTTATTGGAACGACCAAAAATGAACTAGCATTATGTTTATTATTTGAAAATCTAATTTTGATGTTTGTATGTATGACCCTGGGAATCCTTTTAGGAACAATATTCTCAAAGTTCTTTTTTCTTTTAGTTGTTAATTACCTAAATTTTCCAAATTTAAGGGTTTCCCTAAGTTCAGTAAACTATATGTCCACTTTTGAGTTTTTTATGATTATCTACGTTATTATAACTTTAAGAACAACACACCTATTAAAAAATATGCATACTATTAATAATTTCATAGTAAGAAAATCTAAAAAAATAATAGGAAAAAAAATTAAACTAATTATATATCTGTTTTTTATTATAACAGATGTTTGTTGTATGATATACCAATTACGAATTGGGGGTAATAGTTTTTACCTTTATACTTGGATAGATTGTATTTTGATGATTTATGGATTGGTTTTCTACGGTAGTAAGCTTATACCTTTAGCAATAAATAGAGGACATTATTTTAACAAAAACATTTTTTTACTTATAAAACAATCTGCCACAAATATTGAAAAAGATAAGGTATTCATATTTATATTAGCCTGCGTTAGTTTTTTGTTTATAAATTTTAATTTAATTTGTGAATATTCCGTAATATCTATTTATGAACTAAAAGTATTAAGACTTATAACATTTTTAATAAATTTATTGTTTTTCACTATATCCTCTAGTATAACTTATTTTAAATTTCAAATGGCGTTGGTTAATATTAATAATTATTTTAAACAATTATATATGATTGGTATAACAAAAGAGGAATTTAATTTATTGATTATATATAGACTTAGAAGCTTATTTTTCCTTCCCTGTACACTTTGTGCAATTACAAGCATCATATTAGTATTAACTATGCATATTCAGCATGTTAATTTTAATGAATTTATTATTGGAACATCTTATTTTTTCAATATATATGCTTATAAAAAATCTGTAAGATTGTATATGGAATCAGTCCCATTGTAGATGAACACTAACCATAAATTTAAGATAAACAAAAAGGAAACCTTTATTTAAAAGGTTTCCTTTTTGTTTTTATTGTAAGTATTACCTAATGAATAGCTCCGAGTATTGTTCTATTTGCTCCAATCCATCCTATACCTATAGTATTATCTCCTTTCATAAAATATGAAATAGGATTATTGTCATCATCATAAACTGTTTTATACTCTTTCCACCCATAAGAATTTAATGTTTTAACATAATCTGTATATTCAGGATTACTTATAGCATAAAAATATTCAACATAATCTTCATCGCTACTAACTACATAATTATCATATTTTAGTCCTGTAGGTTGTGGTACATCAGCCAATAATGGAAGAAAATTGGCCATGTTACTTGTTGTACTATTAATTTGTAAAAGTGTTTTTTCATTACTGGTCGCTAAAAATGGTTTTACTTCATTAATAGGTATTACAAACCCTATATCTCCTGCTGAATCAAATCCTGAATAAGTTATTCCTATTACATTCCCTAACATATCAAATAATGGTCCGCCACTTGATCCATAAGTGATACTTGCCGTAGTTTGAATATCGTTCCCTCTTTCATTTTTTCTATTAATTCCGCTTACAATCCCTGTACTTAAAGTATTAGTATAACCCTGTGGGCTTCCAATTGCAGCTACATTATCGCCTACTTCTACATTGTCACTAACCCCTAAAGTAACGGTACTTAAATTCGTAGCATTTGATAATTGTAGTACCGCTATATCTTGTTTTTCATTATAATTTAAAACACTTTTAACATCATATTTTGTACCATTTTGAAGTGTAACACTTGCATATGATGATCCTTTAATAACATGAAAATTAGTAACAATAACGCCAGTAGACTTTACTATAAATCCACTACCACTAGCAATAGAATTATGATTTTTATCACTTACTTCAACATAAACAACTGCATTCCCATATTTATTTATAATTTGTTTAGCAGTTAATTCACCTGTTACAGCTACCTGCGTAGTATCATCTATACTTTTATCCTGCGCATCATAATTAACTACTTTATTATTACCCTTATAAGCTACAGCTGGTATAACACTTGCATTTACAGTTTTTCCTGTAATATTATCTATCCACTTTCCCTCAAAATTTTTAACATAAATTAATCCACCGGAAACTATGTCATTACTAATTTCAGTAAAATTCGCTACATCATTAGCATAATCTAAACTTATAGCTTGATTTCCTATTACAACGGTGCCACTTGCCATCGCACCAAAAGTCGTAATATATGTTGATCCCGCTATAATTATTGTTGCAAAAAGTGACCTTATAATTTTTTTATTCATACTATTTTGCCTCCATCATCTGTTTTAGATTTCTTTAGTTATAATCAATAAGAAGGCAATCGCATTTTTTTGCGGTTGTCTCCTATATTTTTATCATAAAATAATTAGTATTAATTTTTAATAAATATCAACTATGCTACCATCTTCTCCTAGAATAACTTTAATGAAATTACCAGAATAATATTTTTCAAGTTTGTTTTTATCAAAATATTTGCCAATCTCATAAGTAGTACCATTAATTTTTATACTAGTTGCATTTATTTTATTTGGTGTAAAAGCATCAATATCTCCAAATGCGCTTTTTCTACTAGCATAAATATAACGGTTTTTGTTCCAAATATCTGATACAAAATAAACTACATCATTATAATTCACACTAAGTGTATTCTCAGTGTACATTTCATTACTATAAACAAATGAATATTCACTATCATCCATTTCCTTTAAGAATGATGTATCACCACTTCTATAAACTTTTGGTATACTAAAGACAGGATCAATAATAACAGCATATTCATATCCATTATTGGCACTGTTTTTAGATAACATTATTGAAGAATAAAGATTGATACCAGTAACTGCAACATTATAATTAACCTTTTCTCCATTATGATAATACACAGTAGCCTTAGGTAACTTCATGTTACTAGTTGAATCCTTATCGTTTTCCCACTTCATATCTGTTCCTACTTTCTCAGTAACAGCATAATTTTCTGTGGTATTTTCTTTTTTATCAATTTTTGTAATTACAGTACCGTCAACATACAACTTGTACTTTGCACCTACCTCAGGAGAAGTTACCCCACTAAGACACGTAAAAGTTCCTTTATCAGTAAGAATTTCATTATTTGATAAATCATCACTTGTAGCCGAGGTTCCAAGTATTATATATTCTGCGAGTGTTCCAGTCTTATTTTCTATATTTTTTATATCTAATAATTTATCATCCTTATCTCGCACTAACCGGACCAAATCGCCATCTTTAAACGAGGCAAGTTTCGTAATATCCATATCATCACTATAATTGTAATTCACCTTATCTATTTGAATATCATATAAACTATTTGAATCAGCAGGAATATCTGTAATGTATCCCTCAACATAATTTTCAACAGCAAGTATATACTTATTACCGCCATTTAAATCTGTAACACTATAAACTACATCTGTCTCTTTAATATCGCTTTTTAAAATAGCTTGACCATTTTTTATAATCTTTGTATTCTCATTAAATACTATATTTCCTAATGTATCAGAGTTAACATCAATATTTGATGCAAGCTCTGGGTCACTATATATAGGATCAATTATTACAGCATAACTAGATGAGACTTTAGTATTATAATCAAATACTATTGAAGAATTAGCTTTTAAAAGACTACTTACACTTGTATAAGCTTCCTTTACACCATGGTAATAATAAATAATACTAGATGGTAGAATCATACTTTTTGTAGTTCCATCTTCATCATAATTAACAACATTACCCACTATAGTGTTTGCAGTAATGCTTACTGGCTCTCTTACCTTACCATAAACTTTTGTAATTCCCCCATTTTCTAACTTAATCCTATAAGTTGCTCCAACCTGAAGTTTTGCTACATTAGCCGGAACAGAAAATACACCTTTATCTGTTAGCACTTCATTTTTTGCTAACTTGTCATAGGATTCTGAATTATCTTGTACAATACAATCAGAATATAATTTTATCGAATCAGAATAAGTTACAGCTGTTGTAGCTGATCCAATAGCAGCCTTTATATTAGTGTCAAGGAGCCTGTCAAACATTACAGCTACTGCCCTATAAGTAACTCTATCTCCCTTTTGATAACTTAGATCGTCAGTTATTCCTAATGTTTTTGCCTTACTTATATAGTTCGATGGATACGTTCCTACCAAATCACCATCAACATATCCAAGTAACTTTACAATAACAGTACAAATTTCTTGATAAGTAATTGCAATTTCAGGATGGAAGTTTCCATCTGCCATTCCACTTATTAATCCCTTATTCAAAAGTATATTTACATAACCGCTCATTTCACTATCCGATGTAATATCCGGGAATATAGTAGCCCCTCTCATTCCTAAGGCTCCATCCTCTAAATCAGCAGCTATAACTACAGATTTAGCAAATTGCCCCCTAGTCATAGCATTAGAAACTACCGCTGCATTCACAATCCCAAGTTGCTTCATCCTAGCAACCCCCCCTGAATAATCAGCAACAGTCACAGCCGAGACAAAATTCGAACTAATTGTACTTATAAAAAAAGTAAATATTAAAAAAACACTCATCGTAGCCCTTTTAAATTTCATTATTACACTCCTTCTGTAGTGGATATTTTCATACCCCTTTTATTATATTAGTGAATTTGGAAACCCTTAGGTCCCCATATATCTAAATCCCGGACCAATAATTTTTACTCTTCCCCCCAGAATCCCAAACATTTTTTTAAAATTGAACAAAAACATCAGAATTCTCTTCATCCATTTAGATCAAAGTCGTGTGAATAAAATAATTACAACATGAAATAATCTCATACACGTAGTGAAAATCGTTGGTCATAGTGGACTATTGTCAATTATACGAATATACACTTGAATGCAAAAATCAATTTTACAAATAACAATTTTACAAATAACAATAAATGAGCGATTCTAATGAACCTACGGTTTTAAATCATTTTTTTGAAACTTTTTTGCGTTGACAATTAGTTTCCGAATTAACTTTATATATATTAACATACATATTAATATATATTTTCTCCGAAGTGACTTGCAATACGAGACGAAGAAACCATTGAAATTCGATTTAGAAATTATAGTGTTTTCATATAATTTCTTTCCTTTGCCCTTAACACGGTAAGAAAGTGTATATTACGTAAAATGCATTTGAGTTAGCGTTAGTAATTCTTAACTTATTTTGCGTAAGATACGTTAAGAAAAGTACATGTTTGAGCGTTAGCGAGTTTGTACTTTTTAGTATCTTTAAGTAAAATCAGTTTAGAATTCCTCAGCAAGCGAACTGCAGTTGTAGTAATATATACTTTCTAAGATAGCTTCGCTATACCCATTTTGGTAACTTTAACATTTAAAATAACAACAAACGATCACTTCTAATGAACCTACGGTTTTAAATCATTTTTTTGAAACTTTTTTGCGTTGACAATTAGTTTCCGAATTAACTCTATATTTATTAACATACATATTAATATATATTTTCTCCGAAGTGACTTGCAATACGAGACGAAGAAACTATTGAAATTTGATTTAGAAATTATAGTATTTTCATATAATTTCTTTCCTTTGCCCTTAACACGATAAGAAAGTGTATCTTACGTAAAATGCATATGAACAAGTGTTAGTAATTCTTAACTTATTTTACGTAAGATACGTTAAGAAAAGTACATGTTTGAGCGTTAGCGAGTTTGTACTTTTTAGTATCTTTAAGTAAAATCAGTTTAGAATTACTCAGCGAAGCGAATTGCATTCGAGTAATATACACTTTCTGTTATTCGAATGCTAGTGCATCTATTGGGTTTAAGTTTGCTGCTTTGTTTGCTGGGTATGTTCCAAATATAAGTCCAATTGCCAAAGAAAAACCAAATGAAAAAATAATCCAAGGCATTGAATATACTTCCGGAACTATTCCAAGGCCACCTATAACAAAGTGTATAGTACAGACCCCTATAAGTATCCCAGTAATTCCGCCCATGCCAGTAAGTATCAATGCTTCAAGTATAAACTGTGTAAGTATATTTCCTTTTTTTGCTCCAATGGCTTTTCTAATTCCTATTTCTCTTGTTCTCTCTGTTACCGAAACAAGCATAATGTTCATTATTCCTACACCACCTACTACAAGTGATATGCCTGCAACACCTGCAAGCACTATTGTAAGTGTTGTTGTAATTGAATTAAGTGAAGATAAAATCGCTGCCATATTGCTAACTCTAAAAGCATTGCTGTTTTTATAAATTTTAGTCAAAAATGTAGTTAAAATTGTAACTGATTGGTCTACGGTAGCAGCGCTTGTTGCCTGAGCGGAAAAGCTTTTTATTACAGCTGATTTGTTTAGTTTTGTTGCAACACTTATAGGTATAATTACTCTATCATCAGTAGATGAATCCGCTCCATCTGCCGTTTGTGTAAGTACTCCAACTACCTTAAACTGCTGTCCCATTATCTTCATAATCCTTCCAATTGGACTTTGACCTTTAAATACATCATTCGCAACAGCAGTACCTATAACTGCTATTTTTTGGTTATAGTCAATATCCAATTGAATCAAAAATCTACCCTCTTGTACTGTAGTACTATTAATAGATGAATACTCAGGACTTGTACCAAGTATTGTAGTACTTCGGCTTAAATTCTCTGATTTCACTATTCCAGTACCAGATGCTTGAGGAGCAATATTAGAAATTATAGTACTATTTTCTTTTTGAAACTTTGCAAGCTCCTCATAAGTAACATTTCTATTACTACCCCTTCCCATTATACTAATATTTACTAAATTTGAACCGAGCCCTGAAAGTGAGTTTGTTATACTAGCGCTACTTCCTTGTGCAACTCCTACTGCAATAATTACAGATCCAACGCCAATTATAACTCCAAGCATTGTTAGGAAAGATCTTACTTTATTAGATACTATACTTTTTATAGCCATTCTATAAGCTTGAATAAATTTCATAGTGTCACCTCATTGTCCTGAGTGATTTCCCCATCTGAAATTCTTATAATACGTTTTGCCTGTTTTGCAAGATCATTATCATGAGTTATTAGAACTATTGTATTTCCATTAGCGTTAAGTTCTTTCAGCATGTCCATTACTTCAATTCCTGTTTTTCGATCCAGTGCTCCAGTGGGTTCATCCGCAAGTAATACTGGTGGTCTTGTAACCAATGCTCTAGCAATAGCCACTCTTTGCTGTTGACCTCCTGAAAGTTCACTTGGCTTATGGTTCATTCTTTCTTTTAATCCAACCTTATCCAAAGCATCTATAGCTCTATGTCTAGACTCCCTACTGTGTACCCCTTGATAAACCAGTGGAAGCTCGACATTTTCGAGTGCTGAAAGCTTTGTAAGTAGATTAAATCTTTGAAATATAAAACCAATTTTAAAATTTCTTATTTCTGCTAGTTTATCATCCTTTAATTTACTTATCTCCTCACCATCTAATTTATAGCTTCCTTTTGTAGGAACATCAAGGCATCCAATCATATTCATAAGGGTTGATTTCCCTGAGCCCGAAGGCCCTATTATAGAAACAAACTCATGTTGTTTTATATTTAAATTTATCCCATTGAGTGCTGTAACCTTATTTTCTCCCATTGTATAAATCTTGTATAGATCGGTTATTTGAATCATTAGAATCCACCACCTCCAGGTGCTCCACCGCCACTACTTCCACCTGCACCACTTGATTTAGTTTTTGTTGCACTCTTTGTTGTGCTCTTAGTTGTAGATGCTGCCTGGGTTTGTGGTAAAACAATTACATCTCCTTCTTTTACTCCACTAGTGATTTCAATGTAAGTATCATTATTTGCTCCAACTTCAACTTGAGTTTTCGTTGAACCATCATAATAATTTACCTTTGTGCTTGCCTTACCACTCGTCTTATCTGTTGCTTTTGCCTTAGCCCTTGCAGACTTAGCATCCTGCGTGATTTTAGTAGTTACTTTAGCTGCGCTCTCTTTACTACTACCAGTTGTTGTCGTATCCTCTCCAGGTTGACCACCCATTGCGCCATCTGCACTTGATCTGACTCCAGCCGTTTTAATATACACATAACTTTTGTCATTAACTGTAGTTATAGCTTCTATAGGTACATATAAAATATTATCTTTATTAGATACTTCTATTTCACCATTTGCATTCATTCCACCCTTAAGAATTCCTAAGTTGTCATTGATCTTAATTGTCACTACAAAAGTGGTTACTCCACTTTCTGAAACTCCAGTTACTGCAATTTTTCCAACTACTCCAGTAACTGGAGTTTTCGTAGTAGCTGGCAGTGCATCTACTGATATGCTTGTTTTCTGTCCAACTTTAAGTTTGGCTATATCTAGCTCATCAACTGGAATATCAAATTCCATTTGTTTTGGGTCTGAAACATCTGAGAGTTCATCTCCAGCTTTTAAAGTATCACCAACTTTATTAGACATTTTTGTTATTACTCCATCAATAGGAGCAATTATTTTATAATTATCAAGTTGCTTTGTCTTTAGCGCCACTGTTGCCTGAGCATTTTCTAATTGCAAATCTGAGTTTTCTTTAGCTCTAGCAATATCAGCACTACTCATTGTTACAAGCACTTGCCCTGAGCTAACCGTTTGATTTTGTTTAACTGCAACATTTTCCACTGTTCCACCAGTTATACTTGTAACTAGTTGTTTTTTTATATAATTAAGTTCTGCTGTGCCTGTGCTTGATATTGTTCCGCCAGTTGCCGCAATATCTGCACTTGCAGTCATTCCTTCAAGAACAGAACCTGGATTTGTAATTTGTATTTCTACTGTATATAACTTACCACCTACTGTAGTTCCTGTTGTTTCATTACTTATATAAGTTACCTTACCGCTAACTGACTGCATTAATGAAGTTAAATACACCTTTGCAGTTTGTCCTACTGCTATTTTACCAGCGGCTGAAGAATTATATGTTAACAATACTTTAAGTTTTGAAATATCTGCGATAGTAAAAACTGTAGTTCCTTTTTGAACTGTATCTCCCTCTTTTACTAAAATATCACTAACAAGTCCTGCAAATGGAGCTGTAACTGATAAATTATTTACCGCATCATTACTAGTAGTTGCTGATATTTGATTTTGTTTATAAGAATTTAAATCTGTATTAAGTGCTGTCTGTGCATCAGTACTGTCTAATTCGTAAATCACATCTCCAGCCTTTACACTATCTCCTTCTTTATAATTAACCTTTTTAACATTGGCCCCAATTTTTGAATAAATTTTATTACTGTTTGTAAAGTATATGGGACCTGAACCAGATACTACAACTTTTAGGTTACCTTTTTTTGCTGCAGTAGTATTCTGTTTAACTACCGCTTTTGATGCAAAAAATTTGTCCTTAATTATATGACTTTTATAAACTCCAACAAAAGCCACTACCACTACTGCAAAAATAATTACTTGTTTCTTTGATAAATTTAGGACCCACTCTTTAATTTTCGGAAGTATTTCATTAAACTTGAACTCTTTTAAATTCTTTAGTAAATTTTTCAATACACTCACCTTCCATTCACGTTTATTCGAGCTATAAAATATCGTTAATTTATATTGTATTTTTGCATTCTATAAATCAAGGCTGACCTTGTGATTCCAAGAAGTCCAGCCGTCTTACTTTGGTTATAACCACTCATACCTAATGCTTTAATAATAAGTTCCCGTTCTACATTTTCAAGATTTATACCTTCCTCTGGAAAATATATAATAGTTTCCTTTGATTTTTTACGAAGGCCAAGAATTTCTAATGGAAGATCTACTGCCTTTATGTAAGGCTCAGTCGCTAATATAACAATTCTCTCCACAACATTTTCAAGTTCACGTATATTGCCAGGCCAATGATAATTTTTAAGAAGTTTCATAGCTTCTGGAATAATTCCTTTTATCTTTCTATAAAGATCATATTTTTTAATGAATAAATGAAGAAGTTCACTTATGTCTTCTTTTCTATCCCGTAGTGGTGGTATATTAATAGGAACGACATTTAATTTATAATAAAAATCTTCTCGAAAAGTACCCGCTTCTATTGCCCCTACTAAATCATTATTTGTTGATGCAATAACCCTTACATCAATTTTAAAATTTCCATTGCCATATGCATTTTGAATTTCTTTTTCTTCAATTACCCTTAAGAACTTTACCTGCATGTTAAGGCTCATTTCACCAACGTCACCAAGAAATATTGTTCCATGATTCGCAAGCTCCAGTTTACCAAGCTTTCGTGAATCGTTGTTACCATTAACCTCTTTGGGGACACCAAAGATCTCTCGCTGCGCCAAATCATCTGATAATATTCCACAATTCAGAATTATAAATGGCTCCTTTGAGCGACCACTTAGCTTATGTATCTTCCTAGCCATTAATTCCTTCCCAGTTCCACTCTCCCCAGTTATAAGAACTGTAGCAGCGCTACTCGCTATTTTATTTATTGATTTATAAATAAAATTCAATTTTTCATTTTTACTTATAAAATCTTCATTTTTTAATCTCTTAGCTTCAGCACTTCTTAAATAATTAACCTCATAGCGAAGATGCGAAAGTTCCATTGCCTTTTCTGCTTGAATTATTAACTCTTCTATATCGAAAGGTTTTGTTATATAATCATAGGCTCCTTTTTTCATACTCTCAATAGCTGTATCAATGCTTCCATGCGCAGTAATTATTATAACTGCTATATCCTTTTGTATTTTTTTAAGCTTCTCAAGAACAACCATACCATCCATGTCTTTTAGCCTTAAATCTAAGAATACTACATCAAAATTCGACTTTTGTACTTCAAGTATTCCTTCCTTTGCGTTAAGTGTTAAATAAACTTCATTATCAGTCCCTTCAAAGGCCTTTTTTATAATCCAACCTATATATTCTTCATCGTCGATAACTAAAATTTTACCCAATATCGTTACCCTCCCGTGCATAGCAAGGTATCTTTATAACAAACTTAGAACCTTCGCCTTTTTTACTATAAGCTTCAATACTACCTCCATGTGCTTCAATTATTCCATTGCTTATTGAAAGCCCAAGGCCTGTACCATTTGGTTTCGTAGTATTATAAGGATCAAATATATTCCTCATTTGAATCTCATCCATTCCCTCTCCAGTATCACAAAAAGTACTAACTATAAATCCATTATCACTCTTCGTTTTTATTGTTAATGTACCCCCATTATCCATTGCTTCGCAGGCATTAATTATTATATTTACAAATACTTGCTTTATCTTGTCACAATCTATATTCACAAGAGGTATATTTTCATAAAAATCACATTTAAGGATTACTCTTCTGTCTTGAATATATTTATTAGTAAAAGATAAAACGCTTCTAATAAGAACATTTATATCCATTTGAAAGAGTATATGTTTTGATGGTCTTGCATAATCTAATAATTCCTGTATTACCTTGCTCTCCCTATCAGATTGTTCTTTAACTATTCTTACATACTCAGTTAATAGGGCATCATTTTTAAAGTCTCTCTCCATGAGTTGAACAGTGCCTCTTATAATCCCTAAGGGATTTCTTATCTCGTGAGCCACCCCTGATATAAGGTGACCAAGTGCCGCGAGCTTTTCAGCCCTTGCTAATTTCTCTTCTATCTTTTCCTTTTGCTGTAATTTTTCTGCCATATTGTTTATAGAGTAAACAATGTTTCCTATATCTCCTCCCATGTCTTCTATCCGTATTGAAAGATCACTTGACATGACTTCAAGGCCACGCCTTATTCTCTTTATACTACTACTTTGATCCTTAATAATAGCTATTAATAAAAGAAAACTTATTATCAAACCGAGTGGAAGTATAAACAGCAAAGACGTTATTATCTTTCTATTTGTATTAAGCTGTGGCGGAAGAAAAGTATCACTCCATATTACAGCGATAACCTTTTCATTTGAAATAATTGGATGAAGATATCTTTGAATATCACGACCATTTAAATATACATAGTCAACCCTATCAACTTTTGTTTTTATAACATTCTGAAAACTTTCATTAATACCTTTTTCAATAATATTATAATTTACTTCATTATCTTTCTCATGTGATCTTCTATCCAAAAGCTTTCCATATGTATATCGTCTTTTATTAGACGTTATATATATACCTATTCTTGTGTCACGTACAGTTCTTGAAAGAGGCTCGATGCTTGATGAAATAATGCTCTTTTCATTATCTATACTCCCAAAATTTTCAATCTGCTTTTTATCAATCGTCCCGTCTATATATACCAAGAGATCTTTAGATTTATCTTCTTGCATTGATTTAACGGTGTCACTCATTTTCGATGGTATAAACACATTCAGTAATAAAACTGATATCGGTGCACTTAAAGCCAAAATCAACGATAATATTATCTGAAACTTTAGACCTTTATTTAAAATCCACCTCATCATGAATTCCTCCATAACCTTTTTCTTGTGTAATCCACTCATAACATTAATTTATGAGTTATTCAAATATATTCATCAATTAACACTTTTTACTAATATTGATAATTATACAATATAAAAATGTATGAAAGCAAACATTTTTTGTCTGTTTTCGTACATTTAAAATGGATATTCCTTTTACCTTCTATGCATATACATATAAATCTAAACGTGATAATATATATTAATGATAAAATATTCTAACAAGACTATTTTCATGGTATAATAAGAGGTTGTTAAAAAAAATATATAAGGTTGTGAATATTTATGAAGAATATTTTGAGAAGTTGTAAAACATATATAAAAAGTGCTTCGAATAGCTCTAGAATATATATAAAAAAGGTTTTTATATATCATAAAAACCATATGAAAAAGGTATTTATAAATTGTGCTGTACATATGAAAAAGATTTTGAAAGGTTATAAAATAAATAATAAAAATGTCTCTAGAATTTATAAGAGAGATATTAAAAATATACTAACAAACCGTGCAACATTAATTATGATGATAGGACTAATTTTAGTACCCCCACTTTATGCCTGGTTTAATATTAGGGCTGGTTGGGATCCATATTTAAATACTAAAGGAATTTCGGTTGCAATTGTTAATCTTGATAAAGGCTCTGAATTAAGAAATGTTAAAGTTAATATTGGCGATAATGTTGTAAAAAGTCTAAAAACCAATCAATCTATTGGTTGGACCTTTGTAAGTGAAAGCGAGGCTAAACAAGGTATTAAATATGGTAAATACTATGCCAGCTTAACTATGCCAAAAGATTTTTCAAAGGATCTTCTTTCTGTTGCAACTAGTGACACTCCAACAAAAGCGAAACTAATTTATACTGTTAATGAAAAAAGAAATGCTATAGCTCCAAAACTCACGAAGAAAGGTGCAACTGCTCTACAGTCAGAAATCACAAAAAACTTCATTGAAACATCTAGTGGAACAATTCTTTCCTTCCTCACTCAAATTGGAGTTGAGCTAGAAAATAATAAACCACAACTTAAAAGTCTTGCTGATATGATGATTAGCCTAGATGATAAGATGCCTAAAATTAAAAAATCCATGGATAATGCTTATGGACAATCTGTACTACTTCAAAAATATATGCTTAATGTTAAGAATAATCTTCCTGTTATGACAAATGGAATTGGAGATGCTTTGACCATTGCTAAGACAAGCAATGGCTACATAGAAAAGTCAAAAGATTCACTCAAAGCTGCCTCTCCAATTATTCAGAAAGATCTTTCCACAATAAAGGGTATATCGGATACTGCTTCATCTTCTTTAGCTGAACTTAATGACTTAAGACCATCAAATAATGCTGTTATTAAAGAGGCTTTAGTTAAGACTCGGGACAAATATGGTGACGCAATACAGACTATCGATAATGTATTAAGTCTAAATAGGTCACTTAATAATTTTCTAAACAGTACCACTATTGATACTTTAATTTCTAATCTTTCAAGTGCTCGAGATGATATGACAACCCAGCAAATCAATGTTAATTCTATGATTAACACCGTCGACCGTGGCAATCAGGTTGTAACTAGTGATATAAATACTGCAAAGAAAGCTGCTGATAAATCTTCTAATTCAATAAGTAATATAATGGATGAATTTAAAACTACAATTGATCCAAAAATCGATAATGCTATGAAAAATACAAAAGAATTATCAACTAATACAGTTAATATGCTACAGAATATACAAAACGATATGCCCCTAATTAATAGCACACTTGGGCAAACCAATAGTCAAATAAACTCAAGCATAAAAAGTTTAAATACAGTAAAGAATAATTTTCCTAAAGCTCAAGAATATCTGCATACAAACACAGAAAAATTAAGAGGTCTTACTGATGATAAAAAACTTAATGAAATTATAAACATGTTAAAAAAAGATGGTGCAAAGGAAAGTGATTTCTTATCAAACCCCGTGGCAATAAAACAAAACAGCATATATCCAATACCTAATTATGGTTCAGCTATGTCCCCATTTTATACTACACTTGCTATTTGGGTAGGTGCGCTTCTAATGCACTCCTTATTATCAGTTGAGGTTAAAAAATTTGAAGATGGTGCGCCTTTAAGCACAAGGGAAAAATTTTTGGGAAGATATTTTACCTTTTTAACTATTGCAATTTTGCAAACTTTAGTAACAATAGTCGGTAACATCCTTTTACTAAAAACTTATGTTGTATCGCCTATTATACTTATACTATTTGGCATTTATGTAAGCATAGTATTTCTTACGATTATCTATTCATTCGTATGTATTTTAGGAAATATAGGTAAAGCTTTGATTGTTGTAGTGATGGTACTACAAATTTCTGCCTCAGGAGGAACGTTTCCAGTAGAATTATTGGGTAGTTTCTTTCAATTTATACACCCTATGCTTCCATTTACTTATGCTATAGGGGGAATGAGGGAAACAGTAGCAGGAATTATACCCTCAGTGTTAATTAGTCATGTGTTAACACTATCCAAATATTTAGTTGTCTGTTTCATTCTTGCATTTGTATTACAAGAAAGAATGAATAAAATAAATTCGATATTTATAAAAGAATTTAATAAAAGTGGTTTAGCTGAATAAATGCTTTAGCTGAGTAATAGTAAAATATATATGTAAGGTTGTGGCTGTTTATGAAGAAAATTTTTAAAGGTCCTAGAATAAATATGAAAAATGTTTTAAAAATTTACAAAAGAGATATAAAAAGTATACTCTGCAGTTATGTAACACTAATTATAATAGTTGGGATATCTTGCTTACCAGCACTCTATGCATGGTTTAATATTCAAGCAGGTTGGGACCCATATTCAAAGACCAAAGGGCTTTTAGTTGCTGTTGTTAATTTGGATACTGGATCAAAACTAAAGGATACTAAAGTTAATATTGGGAATGATTTGGTAAAAAAATTGAAAACTAATGAATCTATTGGTTGGACCTTTGTAAATGAGAGTGAGGCTACGGAAGGTGTAAAATATGGTAAATATTATGCCAGTTTTGTTATCCCTAAGGATTTTTCAAAGGATTTCCTTTCTATTACATCTTATACTGATCCAATCAAAGCAAAATTAATTTATACTGTAAATGAAAAAGAGAATGCTGTAGCTCCAAAAATTACAGGCAGTGGCGCAACTTCCCTGCAAGAACAAATAACCCAAACCTTTATTGAGACAGCTAGTGAAACACTATTTACTTATCTTAACCAAGTTGGAGTCGATCTTGCAAAAGACAAACCAAAACTTGAAAGTCTTATTGATATGGTTATTAGTGCAGATGATAATATGCCTGAAATCGGAAGTTCCATAGATAATGTTTACACAGAAGCTTTAATGTTTCAAAAACTTATGAAAAATGTTAGGGGCGATATTCCTACTATATCTGGTGCCATAGACAATACTCTAGATCTTACTAAAACAAGCGATAAATATGCGCAAAAAGGAAAAAATTCACTACAAACTGTATCTCCGATTATGAAGGCAGACCTTGCCCTTATAAAAAACAAAGCAGATGATGCTGAATCCTCATTAACTGACTTTCAAGACTCAAAATCATCAAATAATAGTGCTTTAATTAAAGCTCGTGATAAATATACAGATGGTATACAAAAAATTGATAACGTACTCGCTCTAAATAAATCAATAAATAATTCCCTAAACAGTAGTGTTATTGGAACTTTCATTAATCGTCTCACAAGTGTTAAAAATGAGATGACAAAGCAGAAGGCCGATGTTAATTCTATGATTGATACCGTAGATCATGGTAATGCAGTCCTAACTAGTGATATAACCTCTGCGGTGCAGGGCGCTAACAAAGCTTCAGGATTAATCAATAATACAATGAATCTTTTCGATAGGGAAACCAGTGACGTAATTGATGATGCGATGAACAATGCAAGTGGTTTATCAACTGGTGCAACAAGTATGTTACAAAATATGCAAGGCAATATGCCTCTCATTACTAGTATGCTCGATCAAACCAATACTCAGTTTGACGCAGGCATAGATGGTTTAAAGGAAATAAAGGATAAGTTCCCAAGCCTTCAAAAAGATGTACATGCAAATGCACAAAAGTTAAAAAAACTTACTGATGATGAAAAAATTAATGAACTTATAAAAATATTAAAAAGAGATGGTAAAAAGGAAAGTGACTTCTTAGCAAACCCAATAGAACTCGTACAAAATAGAGTCTATCCAATTCCTAATTATGGTTCGGCTATGACCCCATTTTACACTATACTTGCTATTTGGGTAGGTGCATTTATATTAGTTTCAATATTGTCAGTTCATATTAAAGATTTTAAGGATGGCACACTTTTAACTACAAAAGAAAAATTTCTGGGAAGATATTTTACATTTGTAAGTATTGGAATTCTTCAAGCTTTAATAACTATAGCTGGTAATTTATTTATTCTAAAAACTTATGCAGTTTCCCCTATAATACTCACACTATTTGGAGTATATGTTAGTATTGTGTTCACTACCATTATCTATACATTTGTATCTGTTTTAGGCAATGGAGGTAAGGCTCTCACTATGATAGCATTGGTACTACAAGTTTCCGGATCTGGAGGAACATTTCCAATAGAATTATTGGGTGATTTCTTTCAATATATAAATCCTATGATGCCATTTACTTATGCCATAGGTGGAATGAGGGAAGCAACGGCAGGGATTATACCCGAGGTGTTAGTTAAGAATATGTTAATATTAGCTATATATTTTATTATTTTTTTACTTCTTGGACTTTTCTTAAAAGAAAAAATTAATAAAAAGACTGCTGGTTTTGTAAAGCAGTTCCATAAAAGTGGTCTAACAGGTGAATAACCTATTGCGAGTATCACAACAAAAAATATATGAACCAGATAAACAATATTTATCTGGTTCATATATTTTTTGAGTTTTTTTATTTTACTTCTGGTATTTCAACTTCTATAGTATATAAATTCCCTTTGTAAAAGCCTGTTATTGTTGTTTTTCCAGGTTTTACTGCTGTTACAAGGCCAGTATTTGTACCTACTTTAGCTATCTCAGAATTGCTAGATGTCCAAGTTGTATCGGTTGTTACATCTATATCTTTATTTCCATATTGATCTACACCGAGTAATGTAATCTGTCCTGTCGTTTCATTAACAACATTTCCCTTTTCATCTCTGCCAATTATTAATTGTGTTCCTGCTAAATCTTTATTTTCATCAACAGTATCTTTAATTACTACTGTTGAAGGAGTAACTACCGCAGCATCATCAGAGAATGTTAGATTTATCGAATCTGTTTTTCCATTAGCTGTAAGAACACTTATTGTTATAATTGTATCACTACCAATACCCGTTGCAGCAGTATTCACACCCGCCTTTGCTTTAACATTTATTACTGAGCCCTCTGTAGTTACAGTAACTAATTTAGAATCATAAATTACGTGAAGAGCACCTGTCGGCACATCAATATCTCCACCATTTACTTTATAAGTTAATGCTACCGATTGATCCAAAACATCATTATTAGCATCATTATATACTTTGTATTTGTTTTCATTAAATGCTATTGAATTTATATTTGTATTATCGCCAATGCTTATACTTGCAGTTGCTGTTATAGCAGGCTCAGTTAATGATTTCACAACTATTGTATCAATTCCTAATGCCTCGCCAAAATATATTATATACATTTTTTTAGCTCTATCATCATAAGAAACTGTTGCAGTAGTTTTTGATCCATATAATACCTTTACCATAGTAGGATCAGTGATAGCTTTTCCATATTGGTCAAGCATAACTATTTCTTTTTTAACACTAGCTCCTGGGATTATTGAAATTTTAGTATCTGCAAGTGTTATAGATTTTACTTTACTCTTTGCTCTTACAGTTACGTCTAATGTATCTTTAATAACGTCCGTAGAACTTATTGCTTTATTTCCAACTTTTATCGTGAGTATTGTGTCTGCTTCTAAACTATTAACTGATGTAGCATTTGGAGCGAACTTTACAGCTATACCCTCAGCATCTTCTTTTGTAGCATCTATAATAACTCCTATTGAATCATGTTTATAATACACAATACTTGCAAACCCATTGAAACTTGTGCCTGCTTTATTTTTAATCTCAATAGTCCATCCCGAAGTATCTGGAATTATTTCATCCCACTTATTGTCAACTACACCTATAACCCTATAAGCAGGAGTCATCTCATTCGCTATTATACTATTGTCTGTTATATTATTTCCAAGTTCAATACCTGCGAGTGATGTAACTTCTGAAATAGCTAATACATCCTTACTTGCAACTGTACCATTAACTATTAGCCTTATTATGTAATTTCCAGCTTCTTTTGCATTAAATCTTAATGATTTAACTGGCCTCGTAGTTGATGATTTTCCATCTATATCCAGCTTTTCAACTGTTAAGCTATTATCTAATACTCCATTTCTATAAACTAAAGCCGTAACATTATTACCATTTTCGTCTATAACCTCATTGTGAGCATTTCTTATAACTAAATTTGTTGTCGTCTTTGTATTAACTTTAAGTTTTGGTAATGTTATAGAATCAATAGTTGTTGCAATTCCATTTACTGTAGTTGTCACATCAAATTTTGTTGCCTTTATAGTGCCTTCTGCTTCAAAGGTCGCTCCTACATATGGAGTAACTTCATATATTCCCTCTTTTGTCGATTTAGCGCTTATTATTATATCATTTTTATCAGCATCGCTACCTCCACGAAGACTTGCTGTAACTGTTACATCACTAGCAACTGTACCACTTGTTTTAGGATTTATATTAAATTTAATCATATCAGTTGTTAATATAGCACCATCATTTTGTGTTATTTTATTATAATTAATATCTTCCTTATTAAACTCAGTAACAGGTTTTTCAGAGGTTAAATTAAGTTGTGATAGTTTAGCTTTTGCTACCACAAAATTAGAGATTACTTCCGATATTAATTTTGCGCTTGAAGTGGTAACATCTTTATCAAATTTATCAAGTTTTATTACTATGACATCATTTTCAACTAAATCTTTGTCTAATGTTATTTTTGCCATATTATTATCTGTTGTTAATTTCACCTGCGTATCACTTAAAGGTATTCCATTTATTGTTGCCGTTACCTTATATGAATCATCTGTTTTTATATCATATGCTTCACCATACTGATCTACTGCTGTTAAGTATATAACCT